>JAJFLK010000520.1 GCA_021772735.1 Candidatus Sumerlaeota bacterium
CGCGGCCTCGCTGATGGCGCTCGTCGAGGATCTTGTCGGTCGAGGGCGCAGCCTGGAGCGATTCGTCAAAGACATGCTCGCGTATCTGCACGACATCATGGTCTTGCAGGCCGTGCCGGGCCGGGAGGTCGGTTCGCTCTCGGGCGAGGCGCTCGGCCGCGCTCAGTCGCTCGCCGAGGAGCTGTCTCAGGCCGCCGTCTTCAACATGCTGAACCAGTTCTTTGAACTCGAAGAGCGGCTCAAACGATCCGGTCAGGGCCGTCTTCTGCTTGAGTTCGCGTTGCTGCGCATGGCGACGATCAAGCCGCTGGTGCCGGTCGAAGAGATCATGAATCGCCTGCGCGCGTTGCCGGACAACGCAGGTCCGGTGGATGCTCCTGGCGCCGGTCCCCGCGCTGCGCCTCGTAAAACCGACGCGGATGGCGTGCCCGGAGGCGCTGCCTCGGCGCGCGGAATCGGCACGAGAGGCGCGTCAGGCGGCGGAGCGGGTGGAGGGGTTCAGGCACGGTCAGTTAAGTTTGAAGAACCCGCACGTTCCGGGTCCGCAGGTTCTGAACCGGCGCGCGCCGAATCGGCTGGCCCCGTATCCACGCGCGCCGCAGCCGGGCCTGGTGCCCTCGCGGAAGCCCGTGCGGCTTATGGCTCGTCGATGTCCGCATTGCCCGAGGGCGCGGCGGCAACGATGGTCATGAACGACGGCGATGCGACATCGGCGCAAGCGGAATCTTCGGCGACGGCCGTCGCGGTTGCCCCAGCAGCGTCCTCAGTAGCGCCCGCCGAGCTTGCTCCGCAAGAGGCAACAAGGTCATCAGAGGCGACTGAGACATTAGGCGAGACAAGCGCATCGGAGGTATCCGGTCCAAACGATACGCTCGGCGGCATAGCGGATGTGGAATTGCTCGCGCGCGTCGAGGACTGCATCTCTGAGAAACATCGATACTTGCGGCGATACCTGCGGCTCGCGGTCGCGCTGCGCCTCGAAGGCGAGACACTGTGGATCGAGTGGGCCAGCGACGACCGAGTCGGCTCGCGGATGATCGGCAAGCCTGATAATCTGCGCGCCCTCGAGCAATCGCTCGGGCAGCTTTGCGGTCGCCCCATCAAGGTGCGGTCCTCGTTTTCGAACGATGAAGGGGCGACGGCGCTGAACCAGCCGCGAGGCAACTCGGCGCAATCAGCCCAGCGCCCGGCGAACGGCCCGGGGCAGGCGGGCGCCTTCAACGATTCGGCTCCGGCCGGGAGCACGGACGAATACGCCTCGGAGCAAGAACCATCCTTCGATCCGCCCGAGGCATACACCGACGACGACGCGCCGGTGCATGTTCCGGCGAACGCGACTGCAATTGCCGAGCCGTTCGATTACGGATTGGGCGGACGGCGCGGCGCCGGCGGAGCGACGCGCGGGGCAGAGCCGGCGTCAGGCGAGCAATCGGTCGATATCATGCAGTCCGATCCCGAATTCGCGCGCCGCGCCCGGATGGTCCGCGATTTTTTCGACGGCAAGTTTGTCGATGGCCAGGGTCGGCCGATTCCGGCTTCTTAATACGCGGTATCCTTTGTGACGTCGTGGTGAAAAAACCACAACGGCACAAAGCGCACAACGAAGAGAACCCGACGCTTCCCGGACGACGAGTCCTTATTCGGCTTTCTTCAATCGCCGATCAGTCTTCTTCTCGTTCAACAAATTCGGACATTGATCGCGAGCCGAGGGGCGGCATGCCGAGCCGGCGGCTGAATCGAACGAGCCGACCCGGCCCGGACAATTCGGATGCCTCGGACGCTTCGGTCCAGGCGTGCCACGTCGACACGCGAACCGGGATGGGTTCGAGCACCAAAGCGCTGGAGACAGCCGAGCCCATGGCAAGCCCCCAGATCGACGCATCCCAGTTCGAATGGGTCTGGGATTCGCGGAAGACATAAGCTGCGCGGCGCGGTCCGATCGCGCGCTCGCCGAGCCGGAACGCCGTGTATTCCAGAGAGCGGTGGCGGCAGTAAATCATCACCGCTTCGCCGCCGACGAGGTCGTAAATCACGTTGGTCCGTCTCGTGTGGTTTGCCGAATAGACCGCCGTGTCGCCATTGACCGTCACGCCGAAGACCGTCTCCTTGGCAAAAAGCCGATGATCCGCCCGCTTCCAGGGCATGGCGAGATCCGGAGATCGATAGAAGCTCATGTGGGGCCAGGCGTTGGTGTAATCCACGCCCAGTTTCGGATCTTCGACAACCGTCGTTGATTCGGGGAAAAGCTTCTCCCATACGTTCAACTCCGCGGTCAAGACCGGAAGAGGCCAGAGCGTCGGGGCGTCGGGGTCGGTGGCGTCGGGACCGATGATCGGCCTGCCTTGGCGGCTCGACCACAGGCTGCCGTTTTCCAGGTTGACCATGAGCGCATCGCCGAGCCAGAGCAGCCCGCTGGGCTGAAAATTGATCGGCGCGGGGGCGGCGGCGGCCGCAGCATCGTCCGCGTCTTCCCCTTCATTCCCGCTCGCTTCATTTCCTTTTGATCCGTTCTCGTCGGACGCGCCTTGCGTAAATCTGTATGCAAAGGCTTCCCAGGTGTATGGGTTATAGCTGACCACGATCCGGGCACCGCCGAGCCGGTCGTTGACGACGTCGTGGCGGTTCAGGATGCGGACGGGGTATGCGCGGCCGGCGTCGCCGTTGCGCACGCCGATGACGCGATCCATGAGCTGGGTTGGCGTGTAGTTTGATTTTGCTTCGTCGAATTGGGCCGGGTCGGTCAGGGCGCGGAAGGCGACGTGAGGCGCGGGGCGCAGAAAGACTTCGGTCATGTCGATCTCGGTCGGCGAGGCTGGGTCGAGGACTCGCGAGTAATCCTGCGCGGGAGTCGGCGGATCGATGCGTGCATAGAGGTCGCGCTTGACGGCGCGGTATCCGGGGTCGGCGTTCGCGGCGGATTGACCCTCGGGCGAGGTCCACCACCATTGGAGCCAGCGCGGCCAATCGGCCAGCGCGAACGATTCGCCCGTCATCTCTTGGATGATCTCGACCTCGACCGGCGTAAAAGGATCGGCGTATCCCATCGCGGCGAAGTGAGCGACCTCGAAGACCGACGCGAGCGCGGCGGTATCGCCCGCCGCCGCGAGCCGGTGCAGCGCCGCATGGCGGATCTCAGACTCGCGCAGAAGCGCGCGCCGCTCGGCCGGGACATCCTCGCCGACCGGCCAGCCGTCTTC
>JAJFLK010000053.1 GCA_021772735.1 Candidatus Sumerlaeota bacterium
GAGGTATCCCGTTCACCTCCGGCTGTATATGGTTTCCGGCGGTGTGTCGTGGGTTCGAACGGGTCGCTGCGATCGCGGGTCAATCGTTCTTGGGGCTCAACGCGCGAGCGTGGCCAGACATCCATTTGCGGCATCGGGCGAACAGTATACTAAACTCCCGTCTATGAAAACCGTAGCCTGCTTCATTGAGCTGCCTCGTGCTCACGGTGCCCCGAAGATTTACCGGACGGCTGCCGGATCGCGACTCTCGAAGGGCGACCTCCCAACAGATATGGCCGACCGTCCGGTCTGGACCGCCCCGTCTGACTGCACCCGATGCGATAGACAACTCTCGCCATCGCATGTCGGGCGCTGTCGGTCAATCGTCGCGCGGTTGATTCTCGCATAGGCACGTTGCGCGGCCAACGGGTATATTGATATTCGAAGCCTGCCCAGCATTTCTGATGGTCCCTCTATAGGGCAGCGCAACCTCAGTGCCTGGCGTATCTTGCTCGCCGCATCCGAGAGCCTTCTACGCAAGCCCGCTCGAGCGGGCGCCCCCTTTGCCCCCGGGTTCACCCGGGGGATTTGTGGTGTGCTCTATGCAGGTTAGCGCGCTTCAGCGCGACTTCCTCTCGGGGCTTCAGCCTTCAAAAACCGTCCGGGATCGTGAGGCTAAAGCCGGATCGAGAAGTCGGGCTGAAGCCCGCTATATCAGAACGGGTATGCACTTACCCCCGGGTAAACCCGGGGGCAAAAAAGCGCGCGCTAAAGACGCGCTTAATTCGCATCTGGCGTCGTCGAAGCAAGATGAGCGCCCCCTCACCTCGGTTTCCGGGATTTGATTCGCCCTTCGCATCGTTCGCTGGTAGGCTCGCCGGTTTCAAACCCGCGCGAGGGACGACGATAGAGAGGACAGAGAGGTTTATGCGTAAGCAACAATATTTCGGTTTCGTTTTGATGGCCGCAATGGCGGTATCGGGTCTGGGCTGCGCGATGCAGCAGGCCGAGACTCGCAGCGCGATCTTTTTCATCGGCGATGGCATGGGCCTGGCCCAGGTCACCGCCGCGCGGATCTATGAAGGTAACGCGCGCGATGGACGTCTGGCTTTGGATGACTTTGAGAACGTCGCGCTGGTCCGGACTCATTCGGCCAATCGGATGGTCACGGATTCGGCGGCCGCCGCGACGGCTCTCGCAACCGGCGTGAAGACCCTCTCCGGACGCGTCGGGATGGACGTCGAGGCAAACGCGCTTGAAACAATCCTGGAAAAGGCGAAACGCGCGGGGAAATCCGTCGGCGTGGTCTCGACCACATCAGTCTCGCACGCGACCCCGGCATGCTTCTATGCGCATGTCCCCGAGCGCCACGATGAACTCGGCATTTGTGCGCAGCTTATCGACCGCGCCGATGTGGACGTCGTCATGGGCGGCGGCCGGGAATACTTCATCCCCGATAGCGAAACCGACGGCGAGACGGGCAGGCCCGGCAGCCGAAGCGACGGACGCGACCTGATCGCAGAGGCCAAAGCGGCCGGGTATCGTGTCATTCATAACCAGGCCGAATTCGATACGCTCAGCGGCGAAGTCCAGGCCGGGGGAGAGCCGGGCATGATCCTCGCCCTTTTCGACTACGGCATGATGACATACGAATACGAGCGGGCCGACGACGCGTGGGGCGAGCCCTCGCTCTCCGAGATGGCCGCGCTGGCGATCGACGTGCTCAGCCGGAATCCAAAGGGCTTCTTTCTCATGGTCGAAGGTGGGCGAATCGATCACGCGTGCCATTCGAATATCGCGCACGCCGCGATTCTCGAAATGCTGGAATTCGATCGAGCGATCGGGCTCGGCGCCGAGTTCGCACGTGAGAACGGCGGGACGCTCATCGTCGTCACGGCCGATCACGAAACCGGTGGGCTTGCGATCAATGGGTACCCTGCGCTGGAGCTTTCCGGAGAAGCGATTTTCTCGGATCAATCTCTGCCCGGGGGAGGCGGGATTCTAACATTTGCCACGGGGCCGGGATTCGATCGGACCCAGCCGTATATAGAAGGCGAGAACGGCAAGCTGCCCGAAGGCGAGCTGACCCCGGCGAGTCCGGCATACCGTTCTCCCTCGGGCCGTCATTGGCGCTCGGCTTCTCACACCGGCGTGGATGTGGGCGCATGGGCGACCGGCGCCGGAAGCGAGGCCGTCCACGGAACCATGGAAAACAACGAACTGGCGCACATCATCATCGGGGCGCTGGGTCTCGATTAAGAATTGCGCGCAAACTCGATTTTGAATTGTCGTGAGATTCGGGAGGCGGCGGAGATAAACGCCGAGCCGTCCGGCCGCGCGCGGTCCCGATTCAGGCCGAGCTGCGCAGGACGATCAGTTGGGCGTCGGCGTCTCCGGGGCGAATCGGTTGAGTGATCTATCCGGTGCTGGGCCGGATCATGATTCGGCCGCGGATGAACACCGGCAAGCCCAGACGCAGTGTGGAATCCGCTTCGTCCATGCGCGGTCTGAGCGGCGCGGCTAATCGTCGGTTCCTGTCCTCTGTTTGATTCCCAAATGACCTTTGAATTCGCGCTCGATATGGTCGGCTTCTCCCGCATCCGAGGCGTTGTAAAGCACGAGATTGCGCAAGTGAGAGAAGCTTTCCGGCCCGCAAATCTGGACGAATTCCAGAGCCATTCCGTCAGATAGAGAACGGATGACTTTGGCTTCGACGTGAACCGCCGTCCCGGCTTCGCGTCCGCCCAGCCAGAGCGTGAGCCGGCAGCGAGACTTGGCCGAGAGTGAACTATCGCCCGAGATAAAAGCGCCTTTGAGCGAGAGGTCCTGAACGATGCAGGGCGTGAGCTCTCGCGGTTCGCCTGACGTCGCTTCGAAGTCGGCTTCAACAGACAGATTAACGCGCGTGAAATCGCGTTGGTTTTTGATCGGTTCGATTGACATCGTTCGATCTCCTTTCGATATTGCCCAAATCATGCTGCGCGGCGAGCTGGCTCATCGTACTCAAGAATCGCTGCCTTGACCGGCTCTTCGCCCACTCTGAGGCTCACGCTTCCGGAGTCGTGGGATTGGTGTAGTCACGCGGCCGCCTCCCGGGAAATTTTCATGCACCGACTGCTGATCTCCTGCGCGATCTTATCCAAAGGCAGCACGGCGTTTGCCAGACCGGCTTTGACCACATCTCCGGGCATTCCCCAGACAACGCTGGATGCTTCGTCCTGCGCGATGACGCTTCCTCCGGCTTCGCGGACGACCTGGCAGCCCCTCACCCCGTCCTGTCCCATCCCGGTCAGAATCACTCCCAGGACTTTCTCCCCGTAAACCTGGACCACTGACCGAAACATCGGATCGACAGCAGGGCGGCACGAGTTTTCGAGCTCTCCCTGGTCCAGAGTCAGGCGCACGTCGGCGCCATCGCGGACCACCCGCATATGGAAGTCCCCGGGGGCGATCCATAGATCGCCGGGCTGCAATGCTTCTCCGGATTTCCCTTCGCGGGCGTTGAGATCGGAACTGTGGTCCAGACGTTTGGCAAGACTTGCGGTGAACACCGCAGGCATGTGTTGGGTGACCACGATGGGCACGCCAAGATCGGGACTGAGTTTGGGAATAATCTCTGCGAGCGCATTCGGCCCGCCGGTCGAAACCCCGATCGCGACGATATCAATCTCGCCTTCGGAAATGGGAGGCAGCGTGGCAGCAGGGGCGAGCCTTGCGCGCCTCGCCGCGGGCGAAATCTTTGGGGCCGCCGCCGGCGACTTATCCGACGAGAGGCGAGATTCTGGACACAGCGCTTTGATTTTCGGCAGAAGCTCGCCGGCAACTTTGTGCTTGCCCTCGGCGACGCTTCCGACATTCGCCGGCTTGGCGACGTAGTC
Source organism: Candidatus Sumerlaeota bacterium (assembly GCA_021772735.1). GTDB lineage: Bacteria > Sumerlaeota > Sumerlaeia > MVZB01 > JAJFLK01 > JAJFLK01. The sequence continues at coordinate 3,858 of JAJFLK010000053.1, forward strand.
ACTCGCGCCGAGAGCAAGGGCTTCAAGCGTTGTGGCCGCGCCGCGCTCGGTCAGCGTGCTGAACATGATGACCGGCAGGCGAATGCCGCGTTTGCGAAGCTCGGCCAGTGTCTCCAGGCCGTTCATCTCGGGCATTTCGATATCGAGTGTCAGAATATCTGGCTTGAGCGATTCGATCTTGGAGAGCGCGATTTTCCCGTTCGCGGCGACGCCGACAACTTCGATTTCCGGATCGCTTTTCAGGATCGCCGTTACCATGCTGCGAATGACAACTGCATCGTCGACGACGAGTACTCGAATTTTTCTCATGGTCAGTGCACGCTTCGATCAGTTGGAAATAATCTCGTGGACAAAGCAGACCCTTCCCCCGCCAAGAGCACACCGATTCATGCGGCCTCGGGCATGATGCCGAGCAATTGAAGCTTCTCCGAGATGACATCCTTGGTGAACGCCTTCATCACGTATTCGTTTGCTCCGGCTTCCAGAGCCTTGAGGACCTGCTCCATCTCGGTCGACAACGTAGTCATACCCATTCATGTTCGGCATATCCCAATCGACAAAGGCAAGGTCCGGAGCGCCGTATTCTTTGAGCGATGCCGGGGCTTCGACCCGATCGCCGGCCTCGCGAACTTCAAAACACGAATCGCTGAGCATCCGGGAGAGTATTCGCCGGATAGCCCGGGAATCATCGATCGCCAGGGCTTTCATGAAAGCTCCTTCGAACGTTGTGGCGGGTTCACGCGTCGATATCGGGTTAAGTGCGGCTCTGCGGCCTATTGCTCGCCGAGAGTCCTCGAACCCCGCCTCACATTCCTCATCGGCTTGATGCACGACGAGATTCACTTGATTTATGAAACTACAAAGAATGGGGGAAATTGTGTAGAATTCCGCGAGTTGAGGAATCTCGGCTTCTACAGATCGATCTGCGAGCATCCCGCGCGTGCTGAACCGGAGCCGCCGCCGGATGGATCGGTGAAATGCCTTGCGCCGCAGGCAGAGACTCGCCTAGGATCGCCACGTCCGATCACCAGGGTAGAGTCGGGACGTGGCGCAGCCTGGTAGCGCACTCCCTTGGGGTGGGAGAGGTCGCTGGTTCAAATCCAGTCGTCCCGACCATTTTGATCTTCTGAAAAACTCCTGTAACCCGTGTGGTTTCAGTGGTTTTTCATTTGTCTGAGGGGCTCTGAGGTCGGGTCCATTTCGATGATTCGTGCCACTTTCGTGCCATTTGGGGCATCGAGCCGGTCGATTAGGTCGTCGGTCTTCGCCACGACCTGCTCCCTAAAGACCGCATCCATTCGAGACTTTTTGTCTCCAATGTAGGGCCTTTCCATTCGAGAAGAGCCCTACGAAAAACCTACCGATTGCGCAGCATCGAACACAGACGAAGGGCTTGCCTCCGTTCTCATATCCGAAAAATTTCAGCCGAACCGATCCTCACCCTGTTCGGTCCCTCATCGCTTCCTAATTGCAAACGAAAGATGCCGACTCGGTTCGTGCGTCAGATAGACGAACTCCCAATCGTTTTGCTTACAAAATTCGTTCACTGGGTTCACCACGCCGTAGGCAACTCCGACGAAAACATTCCCCTGCGTATAATCGTGTCCAGCGATCATTCCACCCTCCACCTTCACTTTCCTCCGCCCCAATTCGAGCTCCCGAGTAGTCGTCTCGTGGTCATGCGTCGTGTCGATATACATACAGTCCAGACTGTGGTCCTCCATGCTCTCTAACCCTCGAAAGGAATCAGTCCGGTGTATCTGCACCCGACCGACTTCAATCTCTGATTCGAATCTCTTTAGCACCGCATTATATTTCGCATCTCCATATCGAGAGCTGTCCCACGGATCGACCAGATGAAGTATTCGCGGCCTGATCCGTTCCAGGATCGCCGAGGAAAAACTCCCCTCATCCACGCCCAACTCCATCACAACGCCCCCGATGGGCATCGCTGACAGCATCAAATAGCGATTCGAGAACAACTTGCAGTTATCGAGCAGTTCTTGAGGCACTGCGACATAGCCCGATCGCCCAAGCGCCTCGCGCTGGATCTCGGGTTCTTGCCGATTGATGTATCGACCAAGGCGAGCCAAGACCGACTTCGGAACGAGCCGATCGATCATTGCTTCCAATATCTTAGCCACGTGGCCTCCAATTTTGATCGGGGATAAAGTCGACTAAGATTTCCCATCTCTCGCTCAGGGTCCTCAATTAATGGGCCCGGTAGCGGGGATTCTGAACCTGAAAATACCCTCGATCAAGCCCCTTCGGGCGTCCTGTTCCCCGCGTTCAACTCAAGCCCCAACTCGTCGCCCGTTTCTCCATTCGGCTCGGCGAGATACAGGCCAGCCGATTCGTAAGG
>JAJFLK010000521.1 GCA_021772735.1 Candidatus Sumerlaeota bacterium
GGCGATCAACGGCTGGCTGACAAAACTAACCATCGACGAGCAGTGGCCCGTGCTCGTCGATCAATTGCGCGATTCAAAACCGAATTTCATCTTCGTCGAAAACGAATACCGCCAATACATCGGCGCCGCCGGAGCGCCCTTTCTCGAATTTATCGGAACGAATTACACACCGCTTGCTTCGAGCGACGTGGGCGATTGGTTCGCGCTCGCCCCCGGCGCCCCGGATTCCGCGACGCCGTCGAACTGAACCAGATTGCGCCGCCTTCAGACCCTACCGCCCCGTGAAAACCGGCGCGCGTTTCTCGACGAAGTGCGCAACCCCTTCCTTGAAATCGTCGCCCTCAAGGGCGACCAACATCTCACTGTTCGCAATCTGAAGCGCTTCATCCAGATTCTGAAACATCGACTCCCAGAGTTGACGCTTCATGATACGCATCGAACGAGGCGAAGAGAGCGTCGCCAGATCGCGGGCGTATGCACGGGCTTCGTCGAGCAGGTTCTCGTGCGGGATGACCCGGTTCACCAGGCCCATCGCGTGCGCCTCGGCGGCCTCGAACTTGCGCGCCGAGAACAGAAGATCGCAGGCATTGGCCAGCCCCACCACGCGCGGCAGAGCCCAACTGATGCCATGCTCGGCGATGAGCCCGCGTCGCGAGAACGAGGTCGTGAACTTTGCGCCTTCGGCCGCGAAACGAATATCGCAGAACAGGCTCAGCACGACCCCCAGGCCCGCGCACGGCCCGTTGATCGCCGCGATGATCGGCCGCGGTACCGATGGAAAATACGCGTATTGGTGGCGGAAGCCCGGACGATCGGAACCACTAAACCGGCCCGCGCCGCCGTTGCGGCGCTCCTCTTCGTTCATGCCCTCGGTGCATGATAGGACGTTCTCCGGCAGCCCGCCGGTCGCAAGGTTGTCCAGATTGCCCATATCTGCCCCGGCGCAAAAGCCTCGTCCGGCGCCGGTCAGGATGATGACCCGCACGTCGTCGTCCGTCCCGGCCTCGGCCATCGCGTCGCGCACTTCGCGCGCCATGACAGGCGTCCAGGCGTTCAATTTTTCGGGCCGGTTCAGCGTAAGCGTCGCCACTCCGTCCTCGACCTCATAAAGAATCTCCTCGTATGCCATTCTCCGCTCCTCCGCTGCTTCGCTGCTGCGATCCGGGCTCACCCAGACCGCGCATAGAATCTCTTGCCGATGGCTTTCTTATACGCCGCTGGCCGGACATTTGCAAAGTCGCCGGAGCCTACGGCCCGATCAGGCGACCCAGGCCCGCGAGTAATCGGACAAAACGCGTGCCGGACTCAACGCCGACCGTGCCAAGCGCCATTGCGACCGTGCAGGCCAGCGCAGCGAAGCGAAACGGATGACGCGCGGCAAGACGCGAAAGGCCCCAACGATGTTCGTTGCGCCGGTGATATTCCTCGTGGCCGTCGAGCCGTGCGAGCATCGCGCCGGCCAGGGTCTTCTGCTCGTGGCGAACATCTTCGATCCGTTCGCGCAGATCTTCGTATTGCGTATCCAGCCGTTCTTCAATCCGGTTCAACTGCGCCTGGATGATCTGAGTTTGAAGATTAATGGTCATTGCGCACTCGATGACGTTCGGCGTTGATTGCCGCCTCGCCTGTGCGGCGGCACGCTTCGGAGTTTATTCTACTGCCCTTCGAGCAGCGTCAGTCTTGCTTCGAGCGAAACCACTTTCGCGTTCATGCGGATAGTCTCGCGTTCGAGTTCCTGCACGGCTTTGACCAGCACGGGAATCAGGGCCGATCTCGCCACGCCCTTGAACTGCGCGCTCTGGGTCGACGTGATCGGCATAAAACTGACTGCTTCGGGGAAAGCAGCCTCGACTTCCTGTGCTATAAATCCGGCTCGTCTTTTCCGCTCGCCGTCGCGCTGAAAATCCCAGAGGAAATCGCGCACCGGTATCGCCCGAAGCACATCCATTCCGTTTATCGCAGTCGGCGTAATGCTCTTCTTGCGCCGCCGGTCCGAGAGATCCACAAGCTGAAACGTGCCTGCATTGTTCTCGATCGAGCCGACAGCCCCGCCGTCGCCGTCAAAAGCGTCGAAATAACCCGTGACGCCAGTGCCGTCATCGAGCCCGGCCTGAACTCTGATTCCTTCATGCGTCGCGAGGTCCCCGTCGTTGAAAAAGCTCGCGACGTAATCGACGGCGTTGTCCTCGACTTCAAGGCGTCGCGTCGGGCCAGAAGCGCCGATACCCACGTCGCCGGATTCGGTGATCCTCACTCGCAGAACCTCAGTCCCGCCCGTCCCGGTATAGAGGTCGAGGTCGCCGAACTCTGAAGCGAGTCGCAGGATATCGCCGCCGTCAACATGCTGAATGTAAGAACGACGCGCACCGGCCTGATCGAAGGTCATCATGGGATTGCCGGCCGCCGAGGAATCGTTGAGCCTGAACATGGATCCGCTCCCGACGACATCCAACGTCCTTACGGGCGTGGTTGTGCCGATCCCGACATTTGCGCCTTCGATGATGATCGCCGGCGCGAACGTCCCCGCGTCGGCGCTGTAGAACTCGACGCGCGAAGTTCGAGTCGCATCGGCCGTGATTGGAAAGTTCGTGCGGATCGCAAAGGCCTCGCGAGCCTGGGTGGAACTCCTCAACATCTGCTCGAACACAGCAGTATTCGAAGTGGAAAAGACCGAATCGTTTTCCTGCCGAATGATGGTCGAGGGAACGGCCTCAACCAGATGAAGCCTCGTGAGCGGATCGATTCCGACGCCAAGCGAATCCCATACCCGAAGCTTCTTCTCAAAATTAAAACTGCGAATGCCCGTATCGAACCAAAACGTCGCGACGCCGGCGCCATCCTCGAAAAGGATTCGCTCGTCGTCCGCATCCAGGCCCTCCCTGAAAAACAGACCATCACCGATATCCGGCCGGCCGGAGAACGTCCATGTCCCGCTGATGGTCTCGGCCCCCGTTCGATTCGGATGGATGTCTGCGTCTCCGGCGTGCGCACCCAATGTGGCGTTCGAGTTGACGTCTGCGGGGATGGATAGACCTCCATTGAATGTCGCATCGTGCTCAGATCCGTGCCGCGAAGTGTTTAGATACTGGGTGTGATCGTCTGCGGCCAGGCCTCCGAGATTCGAATGCGTCGTCACGCCCGAGATCAGGTCGGATAGGACCCGAGGCGTGGTGTTCTCGCTGTCCGCAAACGTCATGCGCCCGCTCGCGTCGCGGTCGATCAACACCGTGCCGTCGTAATTGCTGGCCTCGCCGATCTCGACCTGATTCGTCTGGACCGCCAGCGCAGCCGGGACCGCATTCAGAATCGCCGCGAAGAAGAACCAACGCGGATCGACCCACCGCAGGCCCCGATGTCGCTCCAAGTCGCCCGCGCCACTTGCCGGCATCTCACTTTTATATTCGCCTCGTTGTTCGGTTCTACATCTCATCTCAAGAGTCCTCTCATGATATTTTTTTGATCCATCCCCGGAGGTGGGATGATGGTTGTTCCCGAAACGCCGCATCGCGTCGGATCTCCGCGCTCCGGCATGCGGCTTAGAGTTCGCATTGCTCGCTCAGGGTTCCGGCCAGATGCAGGACGCCTCCGCCGGGGTCGAATTCGAGCGCGGCCTCCTGCGCTCTGGGCGACAGACGGAACAATCCGGCCTGGGCCGTCAGGCATGAATCGTCGAGTAAGAATCCGTACGTCGAGGACGCGCGAAGCGTTCCGTTCAGATCGACATCGCCCGAAGCGTCAATTCGCATGAAGGGTGTGAAGACCGCGCCCGAGCCGGTCGCGAAGTAAATGAATCCTCCGCTTGCGGTCACTTCCTGTGCGAATGGACCGGCGGCGAACCCGGCCTCTTCGCGCAGGCGCCCGGCGAGGCGGAGGAATCCTCCGCGCTCGATCGACATCACCGGCACTCCGCTCAGATAGACCGTCAAACGCGAACCGAATCCGAAGATTCGGATGAAACTCGTGCCGCTCTGCCAACAGAACATCCCCGCTTCGACGACGCGCGAGGCCACCGCAACGCGACTGCCCGATTCGATTCGCACCGATTCAATCCATCCCGGCGCATCGACCAATCCGATCTGAATACGGTCGGCCGTTATCGCGTCGCCCGGCTCGAGCATGGCCGCGCCTGGCACGAACTCCTGCCGATATCGGACGAAGGGCTCGCGAATGGCAGCCCAAATTCTCTCGCCCAGAGCCGTCAAAGCCTGGGCCGAGCGGACGTCGAGCCAGCGCAGTTTGAAGACGGTGGGGATTGCCCCGTCGCCCTCGTCGCCATCCTCGCAGCGGCGCCAGACGCCTTGCGCATCGGCGGCCGCCGGTTCGGGACGGGTGAGCACCAGGCAGTCGGTCGAGAGCGTTTCTTCGGCCTGGGCGTGCTCGGCTTCGGCCATGGGCGCCAGAGCCCGCGCGTCATCCAAAAGCTCAAGGGCCTGCGCGACATCGGGCGAAACCGCAGCCCTGGCGAAAGCGATCTGGGCTCCGCCGACGCGTATCCAACAGGCGCATTCGCGCCCGGCGCCGTCGAGCAAATCCCCCAACCGCTCGCCGCCCGAGATCCGCCGGGCAAAGGCAAACCCCTCGGCATCGAG
>JAJFLK010000522.1 GCA_021772735.1 Candidatus Sumerlaeota bacterium
ATGGGCGGTCTGATGATCTTGACCTCCATGCTTCTCTCTGTGGCGGTCTTCGGCGATATCACTTCGGATATGCTTCTGCTCCTGATCGCCGTCAGCGTCGGCTTTTGCGCCCTGGGATTTTGGGATGATTACCTGACGGTCGCCGAGCGCAATCACCGAGGGGTCTCGGCCCGGACCAAGCTTGCCTGGCAAGGGGCGTTCGGCATCGCGCTGGGCCTCACGCTCTGGGTCGGCGATTGGCCCGTGACGTACCAACTGACCGGCGATACCGGATACGCTTATTTGCTCGTGCCGTTTCTGAAAAATTTGTACATCCCGCTGGGTTTCGGTTTCGTCGCGCTCGCTGCGATGGTCATGATGTGCACTTCCAATGCGGTCAACCTGACCGATGGTCTTGACGGCCTGGCGATCGGCGTGACTCTGGCGACGGCCACGGCTTTCACCGTCCTGGCCTACCTGGCATCTCGCGTCGATTACTCGGCCTATCTGTTTATTCCGTATGTTCCGCAGGCTGGTGAGATCGTCGTCTTCGGCTGCGCGCTGGTCGGTGCGTCGCTCGGCTTCCTGTGGTTTAATTCGCATCCGGCGCAAGTGTTCATGGGCGATACCGGGTCGATGATGCTCGGCGGCGCCCTGGGGGCAATGGCGCTATTGCTCAAGCAGGAGCTCTTGCTTGTCCTGATCGGCGGCGTGTTCGTGATCGAAGCGGCCTCGGTGATCTTGCAGGTCGGCAACTTCAAATTGACCGGGCGTCGGATGTTTCGCATGTCGCCGATTCATCATCATTTTGAGAAACTCGGCATTCACGAGAGCAAGATTATTATTCGATTCTGGACCGTCGCATTCCTGCTCGCGCTGTTGGGTCTCGCAACGCTCAAGCTGAGATGATGAAGCCGAGAACATGTGGCCGAGAAGATGAACCCGACGTGAGCGAAAACGCCAACAATTCAAACGAGAATCCAGCCTCATCGGCGCAACGAAATGCCGAGCGGTTGCGAGATTTTGACCCTCGCTGGGCCGATCGATTTGTCGTCCTCGGCGCGGGCAGGAGCGGCCTGGCTGCCGCCCGTCTCCTTGCCTCGCTTGGCAAGTTCGTCACGGTCTGCGACGACGGAAACCGCTCCGATGATGAGGCAGTTCAGGCTCTCGCCGAGGGCGGAGCGGATTTCATTTGGGCGAATCGCACGGGGGCAGAGGTTGCGCTGGGCTGTGCCGAGGCGCTCGTGGTTTCTCCCGGTGTGCCCGCAGGCCACTCGCTGATTGCATCGGCTGAGGCCCGGGGCCTGCCTATCGTCGGCGAGCTGGAGTTGGCATGGCGATTCTCCGGCGACGCCCGGATCGTCGCCGTGACCGGGACAAACGGCAAAACAACCGTTACGATGCTCATCCGTCATTTGCTCGAAGCCGCAGGCCTGCCGGCCGTCGAGACCGGCAATATCGGTCATCCGTTTTCCGATGCGGTGCGGGAGGCGGCGGCCGATCCGAAACCCCCGATTCTCGTGGTCGAAGTGAGCAGCTTTCAGCTCGAATGGGTGGCGCGGTTCGCTCCGGATGTCGCGGTATTGCTCAACATCACTCCGGATCATCTGGACCGCCACGGATCGATGAAAGAATACGCCGAGGCCAAGCGCCGGATCGCGCAGTTTCAGCGGGCCGATCAAACATTGGTCGTCAATCAGGACGACGCGGCCTGCCTGGCGGCGACTCAAGACGCCCGGGCCCGGCTGGTTTTCTTCTCGCTGGATCGGCCCGTGGATTTGGGCGCGTGGGTCGATGACGATCGACTGGCCATCGCAGCCGAGGGCTCAAAGCCTCATGGATTGATCGAGCTGGACGAACTGCCCCTGTTCGGGATGCACAACGCCGCCAACGCCCTGGCCGCGGCATGCGCCGCCTCGGCGCTGGGCGTCGGGCGCAAGACCATCGCCAGGGCTCTAAAGACTTTTCAAGCGGCGCCACATCGGCTCGAATCCGTCGCGACCGTGGGTGGCGTCGAATTCGTCAATGATTCGAAGGCCACAAACCTGGATGCGCTCGTCAAGGCGGTCGAGAGCTTCAACGCGCCGGTTCACCTGATCGCCGGCGGCCGGGATAAGGACAGTCCGTTCGCAAGCGTTCGCAGTCGGCTTGAGGGACGCGTCGCGTGCGCATATCTGATCGGGGAGGCGTCGGATCGGATCGCGCAGGCCTGGGACGGCGCGGTGAAGATCGCCCCGTGCGAAACGATGGACAAGGCTCTGGAGGCTGCGCGGGTTGCGGCGTGCGCCGGCGAGGTCGTCCTGCTTGCGCCGGGATGCGCAAGTTTCGATCAATTCGCAAATTATGCCGAGCGAGGTGAGGCGTTTGCCCGCTGGGTCCGCGAGCTGCAAGCTCGGACGCCACAGACCAAACATGAAACCGCCGAAAGCGCGCGGCCTTGACGCCGGTCCGCAAGAGAGGATAAAACTAGGCGTGCGTTCGCGTGTCGTGTTCGCAGAAAAAAAATCGGCTTCCGATTTCGTGCCGTTCGAATCCATTCGCCACCCACGGCAAGTAAGGATTTCCGCGCTCAAACTCACGCTCCCCGTTGCCTCCCCCTTGTTCCCGTTCCAGGAGTTGTCCGCCATGCAGTGGCCCCTTTTTCGCTCGCTTAATGTTCCGTTAGCGATCTTTGTTCTTGTGCTGGCTTTGCTCGGCACGGGTCTGGTCAGCGTATACAGCGCAAGCGCTTCGCTGGCGGGTTTCGAGCAGCGTCGCGCGCTTTCGAGTTCAATTTCATACGACGAAAATCCGAACTATCACGCCACCACTTATCTGGTCAAGCAACTGCAATTCGCGCTAATCGGATCGATCGTGTTGGCCTTTTTCGCGACGTTTGACTATCGCCGTCTCCAGCGCTTCAGCTTCTGGATCATGGCCGCCTGTTTCATCGCTTGCTGCGCGGTATGGATACCCGGAGTCGGTCATACCGCCAACGGTGCGAGGCGATGGCTCAGCATCGGGGGCTTTACGTTGCAGCCCTCGGAGTTCGCCAAACTCGGGCTGATCATTTATATGGCCAAGCTGCTCGACGATCGCCATCGGCAGATCAAGAGCTTTTTCTCGGGCGTTTTCCCCGGGATGGTGATCGGCGGTGCCTTTGCCGTGGTCATTGTTCTCGAACCCGATTTCGGCTCGGCGTTCGTTTTGTGCCTGATCGTTTTCGGCATGTGGCTCTGCGGTGAGGTCCGATGGTTTCACCTGGGCGGAATCGCGCTGGCCGCCGTGCCGGCGGCGGTTTTGGCATTTATCCTTCAGCCTTATCGCATCAAGCGGGTTCTGGCGTTCGTTTTCCCCAGTGCAGACGGCGCGGAGACCGCAGGGTATCAGCTTCGTCAATCGCTCATCGCCGTGGGTTCGGGCGGGCCATGGGGGCTCGGCCTCGGTCACAGCGTCCAGAAGTATCATTACCTCTTCGCGGGGCACACGGATTTCATTTTCGCGATCGTCGCTGAAGAAATGGGGTTCTGGCGGACCTCGATCCTGATCCTCATGTTCGCCGCGTTGATCGTTTTGGGGTGGCATGTCGCGATGATTACCTCTGACCTGTTCGGCAGTCTTCTGGCGACCGGAATCACGCTGATGCTCTTCCTGGGCGCGTCGATCAACATGGCCGTTGTGCTCGGGCTTCTGCCGACCAAGGGCCTTACGCTGCCGTTGATCAGCGCGGGCGGCTCTTCGCTGATTGTGACGCTCGCGTCGATGGGAATCCTGATCAACATCGCCCAGCGCCAATACGCCCTGCTTGAGCCGGCCGTCCAGCGGCCGCGCCGCCGGCGTTGAGGGCGCATCATGGCCCCGGCCGAGAATTCCAGATCTGAGTCGCCGCGATTGCCGCGAAACATTCTGCTGGCTGCCGGAGGCACTGGAGGCCATGTATATCCGGCTCTTGCGTTGGGCCGCGCGCTCGTCGAGGCCGATCCCGAAATTGAGATCTCCTACTGCTGCGGGAATCGACCCGTGGAGTTGAATATCTACGAATCGGCTGGAGTCGCGCCGATCGTCCTGCCCATGAGCGGCCGCCGCAGCGGCCACGTCAATCTGATCAAGTTTGCAACCGAGTTTCGCATCGCATCGCGCGAGGCCCGGAGCTTCCTCGCGCGCCTCAAGCCTGATTTGACCATCGGATTCGGCGGGTATCTTTCCGTCCCGGTGCTCCGTGCGGCGCGGCGCATCGGTTCGGCGACGGCCATCCACGAGCAGAACGCACGGCCCGGGCTCGCCAACCGATTTCTGGTCGGCAAGGCCGAATTGGTGATGACCGGCGTCGAGCACATGACCGATTATTCCAGCGCCGCTTTGCCCTGGCCCGATGATCGCACGGTCTACACCGGAAATCCGGTCCGGTCCGAGTTACTCGGCGAGATCGACCCGGCCCGAGCGCGGAAAGAACTCGGCTTGCCGGCCGATGGGCGCGTGTGCCTGTGCTTTGGCGGATCGCTCGGCGCGGCTCGGATCAACGCCATGTTGACCGAATTGCTGACCGGCGAGGCCGGGGCGAATCCGAGCAAGCCCGAGGGAGGGGAGTCTTGGGGGCCGCTTTCGGACTGGCGTTTCCTCTGGGCGGCGGGTCCGGCCGATCACCCCCGCGTTGTGGCCGATTTCGAAGGGTCGGCTGGCATTCCCAAAGGCGTCATCATCGTCCCGTTTCTGGACCGGATGGACTTGGCTTACGCAGCGGCGGACGTCGTTCTCGCCCGAGCCGGCGCGCTCACGCTGGCCGAAATCACGGCGCTGGGCAAACCGGCGATTCTCGTTCCGCTTCCGCGCTCGGCCGGCGGGCACCAGCTCGCCAACGCCCGCGCGCTTGAAGATCGTAAGGCCGCCATCGTGATCGAAGAGAAGGACCCGAAGGCTGTTAAAAAAATTAGGAATGCACTGGGGACATTAGCGAGAGATTACGATAAGTTAGGCAGGATGGCTCGCGCGGCGCGCGAGGCCGGAAAACGCGACGCCGCCTCGCAGATGGTTCGGGCCATTCGCTCCCTCAGTGGCTCGTAGTATTTTCCCCTTTCCCCCGTCCACACCCACCCCTCGCAGGAGACGACCCAAAATCCGCATGAGCACCTCTCGAAACCTCGAACTTCAACCCAATCAGCACATCCACTTCGTCGGCATTGGCGGCGTCGGTATGAGCGCCATCGCCTCGGTTCTACTGAGCCGGGGTTTTACCGTTTCCGGCAGCGACCTGGCCGAGAACGATATCACCCGCCGCCTGGCAAGCGCCGGAGCTCGGATATATCAAGGCCACAGCGCCGAGCAGGTCGACCAGGCCGATCTTGTCGTTACTTCGACGGCGATCCGGCCCAGTAATCCCGAATGGCAACGCGCCCATGAAACCGGCAAGCCCATGTGGCGACGCGCCCGCAGCCTGGCGGCCGTCATGAAAACAGGCTTGGGGCTAGCCATCTCCGGAACTCACGGCAAGACAACAACCACCTCGATGATGGCTGTTGCGTTGGTTGAGGCGGGTCTCGATCCCACGGCTTTGATCGGCGGCGACATCGGCTCGTTTGCAGGCAATGCCCGTTGCGGCGCCGGCGAGTGGATCGTCGTCGAAGCGGATGAAAGCGACGGCTCGATGCTCGATATGGAGCCGGACCGAATCGTCATCACCAACATCGAGGCCGATCATCTGGATCACTATCGCGACCTGGATCACGTCGTCGAGACGTTCGGATTGTTCCTGGATCGCCTGCGTCCCGGCGGGCGCGCGGTCGTCTGCAGCGATTGCCCCAATGTCCGGCGCGCCATCGAAGGCCGCACCGGCCTGGGCGGGCGCAACGGCACAATCAAAACTTATTCCCTCTCGGACCCGGCAGCCGATCTTCATGCGCGCTCGATCCGCAGCCTGCCCAAATCCGGGGGCATCCGTTTCACGCCTGTCTATCATGGTCAGGATCTGGAGCCCGTGCGGCTGCGGATCCCCGGACGGCACAACGTAGCCAATGCGCTTGCGGTCATCCTGACCGCGCTCGATCTGGGCTGCGATTACGAAGCCGTCCGACGCGGGCTCCAAGATTTCGGCGGAGTCAAACGCCGGTTCGAGCACAAAGGCACGGCGCGAGGGATTACGGTCGTCGATGACTACGCTCACCACCCGACCGAAGTTCGCGTCACGCTCGAAGCCGCGCGCAGCCGGTTGAGCGGCAAGAACGCCGGCCGTCTGGTCGCGATGTTTCAGCCGCATCGATATTCGCGCACGGAGCAACTGGCCCCCGAGTTTGCAAAGGCGCTATGCGGCGCGGATGTTCTCGTGCTGACCGATGTTTATTCCGCGGGCGAGACGCCCATCGACGGCGTCAGTGGACGCACGATTTTCGAGAACCTTGACGAGTGCGGTCGCCGCGCTCGTCCCGAGGCGTATTACGTCGCTTCGAGGGATGCCATCGTCGATTTTGTTCTGCCCGTGCTCGAAGAGGGCGACCTGGTCTTGACCCTGGGCGCGGGGGACATTTGGGAAGTCGGCGAGGAACTCGTCAGGCGTCTCGGCGGCGCCGAATCGAGAAGCGCCTCGGCCCGAATCGCCGCCCTCACGCCGACCATCAAGGGCGGCGTGGCCGTCGGCGCGAGAGCCTGAGCAGCTCCGGCGCTATCGACAAATTGAATTCGCCTGCGTCCGAAACCCACACCGCCCGACAGATATTCGATGCCACCCCGACCCCCTACATCGGCCACGGCCCCCGGAGCATTTGACGCGCTGGCCGCGCGGCTCGAATCGCTTGCGGGCGTCCGGGTCGCACGCGACGAATCCATGGCCCCGCACACGACGATGGGCGTCGGCGGTCCCGCGCGTCTTTTCATCGACGTCAACGCGCCCGACGCGCTGGGCGCCGTGCTCGGCTCGCTGCGCGAAGCCGGAGTGCCCCGGATGATGCTCGGCGGCGGAAGCAATACGCTTTTCGATGATAGTGGATATGCCGGAGCCGTCGTCCACCTGGGGCGCGAGTTCCGAACCGTCGAAGAAGTCACGGGCGAAGAGGGCGCGATTCGGGCGGGCGCAGGGGCAACGCTCGGGTCGATCTTGAGTTTTGCGAGACGGCATGATTGGGCGGGCCTCGAATTCTGCGTGGGGATTCCGGGGACGCTCGGCGGGGCGCTGGCCGGCAACGCCGGGGCCGGCGGGTGCGATATTTGCAGTATTGTCGAATCGGTCGAAGTGCTTGCCGAAGAAGCCCCTGATTCCGGCTCGATAGAAACCCTGCGGCGCGGCGAGTTC
>JAJFLK010000523.1 GCA_021772735.1 Candidatus Sumerlaeota bacterium
GGGCGAACGTCGTCATACGAAACCAGCGCCATGGGCGTGAACTGAACACCGGGGCGATGGCAGTTCTGGCAGTTCGCCTGAAAAATGCGTACGACTTCCTTGTTGAAAGTCGGGACGGCGCCGGCAGCGCTGTCATCGGCAGTGGCGGCGTTCGGGCCCGCGCTCATCAGTCCGACCCCCACAAAGGCCACGATCCACAATTGATTACACCTCATCGGATAAGCTCCCTTAAGTTTGTTGTCCGGAATGAAAACCTGGCGCGGAACACACCACGAACGCCTCCGTCAGTCGGAGTCGCCTCTCATATCACCCGCGCGCACTCAGCTTGACCCACAATCAGCCCGGATGCAAGGGAGGACTCGATAGCGGCGTCGAAACCATGACATCGACCAATGCCCGAAGTTGACCCCGTTCGAGCCACGTCATAGACTCGATGGGGTCTGGCGAGTAAAGGGTCAAAATATTGCGATACAATGAGACATCGAGCAGACGTGCTTTCTTGAAGCGCGCAAGCGGCCTTGCCTTCGGGTTCACGGGCCTGCAAGTCATATCCGGATCGAGCTCGCTCCTGGCGGCGGGGCAAGCGGCCATGGGCCGCCCGGCGGGATTCGGGCCCCTGGTATCGGACCCGCTTGGCCGGTTCGATCTTCCTGCGGGGTTCACATATCAAATCATCTCTCAGATCGGCGATCCAATGGACGATGGGCTCCGGGTGCCCGGACGACCCGATGGCATGGCGACCTTCCCTGGGCCGGGCGGGCGAACGATCATCATCCGCAATCACGAGCTGACTCCGAGCGGTGGAATCGCTAGTCCTTTCGGCAACTCGAACGAAAATATCGGTCTGATCCCCGCGTCGAAATTCTATGATATCCGCGACGGGGTCACGCCCTGCATCGGGGCGACAACGACGCTTCTCTACAACACCCAGTCGGGGACGCTCGAGGGTCAGTGGCTCAGCCTGGTCGGAACGCAACGCAACTGCGCCGGGGGTCTCACGCCTTGGGGTTCGTGGCTCTCGTGCGAAGAAAACGTGACGCTTACCGGGGGTGGATTTCTCGAAGACCATGGATTCGTTTTTGAAGTCCCCGCGACGTCTACGCCGCAGATCGCAGACCCCATCGCGCTGACCGCGATGGGGCGATTCAATCACGAAGCTGCGGCGGTAGATCCCGCCTCTGGCGTGATCTACATGACCGAAGACGTGACGGATTCGCTGATATATCGATTCCTGCCCGATGTGCCGGGTGATCTGGCTGCGGGCGGGCAGTTGCAAGCGCTTGTGGTCCAAGGCAAGCCGAGCCTGGATACGAGGAATTTTTCGGGCCCGCAAACCGTAGTTACGGGGGACGTTCAGGCGGTCCAGTGGATCGACCTAACGAATGTCCTCTCGCCGCTCAACGACCTGCGGGCGCAGGGTTTTGCCGCGGGAGCCGCCCGGTTCGCCCGAGGCGAGGGCATGTGGTACGACGATGGCGTGGTCTTCTTCGCCTGCACGAGCGGAGGGAATTCCGGAGACGGGCAGATTTGGAAATACGTCCCGAGTCCGGACGAAGGCCTGGCGGCTGAAGCCTCTCAGCCCGCAACGCTCGAGTTGTTCATTGAGCCGAACAATTCAAGTATCTTGAACCGCGCGGACAATATCACAGCGGCGCCCTGGGGCGACCTGATCCTCTGCGAAGACGGATTTGGGATGGACTACATGGTCGGCGTGACGCCGGCCGGAGATACTTACCAATTCGCAAGGAACGCGATCAGCTCCAGCGAATTGGCGGGCGGGACGTTCTCGCCCGATGGGACCACGCTGTTCGTTAATATTCAGGAATCCGGATGGACGCTGGCAATCACAGGTCCCTTCCCAACGCCACCGATGTCGTCATCCGCGGCTGGCGCGTGGATCCAATACGAGTAACTCTGCGAGCGTTAAGCTTCTTCTTGTTGGAGCTCTTCGAGTTCGGGATAAAGAATCACGCGGCAATCCGGGCAGATCCCGTGGCTGAACTCGGCTTCGCTGTGGACGGCCAGATAAGTTTCGATCTGATTCCAGTAGCCCCGATCGTCACGGACTTTCTTGCATGAGGCGCAGATCGGGATAAGGCCATGAAGCGTATTGATATGTTCTGCGGCCTCGCGCAGCTCGGCAAGCGCCAGCTCGCGGGCGATCTCCGCCTGCTTGCGGGACGTAATATCGACAAGACCGAGGACGGTTCCGGCAGGCTTTGTCGCGACCAGAATCGGGGTCGCAGTGATCATGATAAACGTGCAAATTGCAGAATTCGAAGTTGCGCCCCTGACGTGATATTCACCACGCCAGGGCTCCCTTAGATCGAGCTCGTCTGCCGAAAACGGATTCTTCTCGTCCTCGTTCGGCTCACGGACCGGGTCCAGCCGTCTGAACAGTTCCTTGAAATGCAGCTCGATCGTTTCGGCTTCGACGACGCCGAGCAGCCGCTCCGCGCTCGCGTTGACAAAGACGACGAGGCCCGAATCATCAAGGCACACGATCCCCTCGCCCAGCGCTGTGAGAATTTGACGAACGTATTCGTGAGATTGGCGGAGCGCAAGCTGGTGCGCCCGCTTGGCCGCGAGCGGATTCTCGGGCTCGGGACCGAGGTCGAACAGGCTCTGCAGATTCAGAACTCGAAAGACCTTCATGACCGGCGGCTGGACGTTTAGTATCCGTAAGACCCGTCCGTTGGCGGTGAAGTGACGGTGCCACCCGACAAGCGCCCCGACGCCGCGCGAATCGATTCGGGTCACACCCTCCAGGTCAAGCGACAGCCCGTCGATCGCCTCGGGATCGAGTTCGTCAAAGTGCGGAGCGAGCCCCGGCAGGGCGTGAGAGACCAGACGCCCTGAAAGCTTCAGGACGACAGTCTTTGTCTCAATGTGCTTCTGAACGATCAGACTATCGACGTCCGACATACGATGACCCCTGGCAATACATCCTGCGCCTCTCTCTGTATCGGCCAGGTATGGGGCCCGACATTAGGCTCAAGGCGCCTTGCAGACAGCTTTTGTGTTCCGAATGCCAGAGCGGAGGATCTGGCGTTCAATAAGCCCCGAGATCGATAAAGTATCCCTTCCGAAAAGCCCGCGCTGACGGTAGGTTGGTCCCGGCGATGTTCGAGCACGCGAACGAAGACGCCACGGACTTCTCCTGAATCAGAAAGTAGACAAACTATGGGCAAGGCGAACGGCCCGAACGCCGGCACTGGAATTTTTGAAGACGCAATCAAGCGGCTCGATAAGGCGTTCGAGTACGCCGAAATTGATGCCGAAGCGCTTGAGAAACTCAAGCACCCCAAGGCGATCCTGGAAGTATCCATCCCCGTGCGGATGGACGATGGATCGCTCAATATTTACACCGGATATCGCGTGCGGCACGACGACACGCGCGGACCGACCAAAGGCGGTATCCGTTATCACCCCGGCGTCTCGCTGGGCGAGGTCAAAGCCCTGGCCTTTTGGATGACCTGCAAGTGCGCTGCCGTAGGGATCCCCTTCGGCGGAGGCAAAGGCGGGATCATTGTAAATCCCAAGGAAATGTCCGCCCTGGAGATCGAGCGGATGAGTCGTGGATTCATCGATCGAATCGCGGATTTCATCGGCCCCGAAACGGATATCCCTGCCCCCGACGTTTATACGAACGCGATGATCATGGGCTGGATGATGAACCAGTATTCGATCATCAAGCGGCAACACACACCGGCCGTGATCACCGGCAAGCCGATCCCGCTCGGAGGCAGCCTGGGCCGCGACGACGCCACGGGTCGCGGCGCTTACTACTGCATCAAGGAACTTGAGAAGCGCAGGGAGTGGAATCCCGGGGACATCACCGTCGCCGTCCAGGGCTTCGGCAACGCGGGTCAGCACGTTGCGCGGCTGCTGCACGCCGATGGGTACCGGATCGTCGCCGTCAGTGATTCCAAGGGCGGCATGTATCGCGAACAGGGATTCGACGTTCCGAGCCTGATGCAGAACAAGAACGAATCGCGCGTCCTGCGGGCGGTCTACTGCAAGGGCGCCCTGTGCGAACTGGTCGAGGCCGATCAAATCACGAACGAGCAACTGCTCGAACTCGATGTTGATATTCTTATTCCGGCGGCGCTTGAGAACGTCCTGACCAAGAGCAATGCGAAAAAAGTCAAAGCCAAGATCATTATCGAGGTCGCCAACGGACCGACCTCCAGCGAGGCCGATGAGATCCTGACCGAGCGTGATGTGCTGATTGTTCCGGACATTCTGGCCAATGCTGGAGGCGTCACCGTCAGCTACTTCGAGTGGGTGCAGAACAAGGCCGGATATTACTGGGAACTCGAAGAAGTCCAGGAACGCCTGCACACGATCATGTCGCGCGAGTTCAACGCGATATACGATATGATGGTCGAGAAAAAAATCGACAGTATGCGGACGGCGGCGTATGCGCATGCCCTGACCCGGCTGGGAGCCGCGGTCGAATCCACCGGCACGGCAAAGTATTACAAGAATAATTAACCTGACGCACCATAGACTGAAAAGATTCGGCGAGCCCATACGGTGCTAAACGAGACTTACCCTTACTATCTTGGCAATCATCCAGTCGCGCCCAACACCGATCTCATCGTTACGGACAAATACACTGGCGAGGAAGCGACGCGCGTTGCGATGGCTGACGAGAAGGCGATCGATGAGGCCATCGGCCTGGCCGTCGCGGCGGCCGAGCCCATGCGCGACATGCCCGCATACGCCCGGCAAGAAGTGCTCAATCATTGCGTCCGTCGCTTTGAGGAACGCGCTGAGGAGCTCGCCGTTTCGCTCTGTATCGAGGCGGGAAAACCGATCAAGGACAGCCGAGGCGAAGTCACCCGCCTGATCGACACCTTCAAGATCGCCGCTGAGGAATCCGTGAGGATCAATGGCGAGGTCTTGTCGCTCGAGCGCTCGCCTCGGGCGAAGGGTTACTTCGGCATGTGGAAACGCGTGCCGCTCGGCGCATGTTCGTTCATCTCGCCATTCAACTTCCCGCTCAATCTCGCGGCACACAAGGTCGCTCCGGCCATCGCCGCAGGCTGCCCCTTCGTGCTCAAGCCGGCCAGCCTGACTCCCATCGGCGCGCTGATCATCGGCGAGGTTCTGGCCGAGACCGATCTGCCCGATGGTGCGTTCTCGATCCTCCCCTGCCGGCGCGATGGCGCGCGCCTCTTCACCGAAGATCCCCGGCTCAAGCTGCTCAGCTTCACCGGGTCGCCTGCGGTCGGATGGGCGCTTAAGGCGCAAGCGGGCAAGAAGAAGGTCGTGCTCGAACTGGGCGGGAACGCGGCCTGCCTGGTGGATGAAGATGCGGATATCGACGACGCCGTCGGACGGGTCATCATCGGGGCGTTTTATCAATCCGGCCAGAGCTGCATCGGCGTCCAGAGAATTATCGTTCACGAAAGCATCTATGAAACTTTTCGCGATAAACTCGTGGCGGCAACCCTGGCGCTCAAGGCCGGGAACCCACGCGATGAAGATACTTTCATCGGCCCGATGATCTCCGAGAAAGAAGCCTTCAGGCTGGATCAGTGGATCGAATTGGCGACGGGGGCCGGAGGCAAGTTACTTTGCGGGGGCGGGCGGATAGGATCGATGCTCGAAGCGACGCTCTTGGAAGATGTCCCCCGAGACCAGGATGTCGTCACGCGTGAGGCCTTCGGGCCCGTGGCCGTGCTCTCCAGGTTCACCGAGTTTGAAGCCGCGCTCGCCGAGGTCAACGATAGCGAATTTGGCCTGCAGGCCGGGCTGTTTACCTCCGACATCCACAAGATTCACCGCGCCTGGGACGTGCTCGAAGTCGGCGGCGTCATCATCAACGATGTTCCCTCGTGGCGCGTCGATCACATGCCCTACGGCGGGGTCAAAGACAGCGGACTTGGCCGGGAAGGCATCCGCTGGGCCATCGAGGACATGACCGAACCACGGCTGCTTGTCCTGAGGCGCAAGGATTAAACGAAAGGGATCAAACCTAAAGCAGCGTGCGAGGTCTTATTGTCGAGACAAGATTTCTGGACCTGTCCATACCCTGAATCGGAGCGGAGCGAAGAAAATGAAAAATCGACTTGGATTACGATCGACGAGAAGTGGCCTTGGCCGCCGCGTCATGGCCGGATTATGGACCCTTGCCCTGGCCGGCGCCGTGGCGTGCGGCGCGGCCCCTGAGCAAACCGCCGCTGATCCGGCGCAGACCGGCGCGACCGGGCCAACACAATCCGTTACTAGCCCGATCAAGGAGGCCCCCATGGCGTCACCGGCAAATTCGAAGGCGGCGACCGCGATGCCCTTTGATCACAGCGGTTACGATGCCGTTCTTAAGGCATACGTTGATGACGCGGGGCAGGTCGATTACGTAGGGCTCGGCAAAGACCGCGCCGGGCTCGACGCCTACGTCGGCGCGCTCGGCCGGGAAAACCAGGCCCAGGTCGCGGCGTGGGGGCGCGCCGATCAGATGGCGTTCTACATCAACGCATACAATGCCATCACGCTCGCCCGGATCATCAATCACTACCCGCCCAAGGGAAGCGGTCTGCTCCATCCCAAGATCTCAATCCGCAACATCAGCGGCGTGTGGGACAAGATCACAAACCCGGTCGGGGGGGATAACCTGACGCTCGAAGACATCGAACACAAGATCCTGCGCGTCAAATACAAAGACCCCCGGATCCACGCGGCGTTAGTCTGCGCGGCGATCAGTTGCCCGAACCTCGCCCGAGAGGCCTATACCGGTGCGAGGCTTGAGGAACAACTCGACCGCGAGGCCGCCAACTTCGCGCGCAACTCGGCCAAGAGCGACGTGCGCCCAGACGAAAAGCGCGTATATCTCTCCTCGATCTTTGATTGGTTCCCCGAAGACTTCGAGCATCTCGCCTCGGCCGTTCCCGCCGCAACCAAAGCCGGAGGGAAGACCGCCGAGCTCGCCGGGGGCGTCGGCTTCATCGAGAAATTCGGAGACCCGGCCGACGCCGAGTTCCTGCGCTCCGGCGATTACAAGGTCAAGGTGCTGGACTACGATTGGTCGCTGAACGAACAGTGAATTGCCCCGGACTATTAAAACGAATTCTGCGGGTGATGTGCGCGCGGAGGGCACCAAGGGCGACGCTCGTGGTGCCTGCCCTGCTCTGCATGCTGCTGGCTGTGTGCGTAAGCTCGCGTCCTGCCGAGGCAGCGGAATCGCATGGCACGGGCGGCCCGAGCAAAGACGCCGCGCCGGTGCCCGTGCTGGTCGAGCTATTCACCTCGCAGGGATGCGAGAGCTGCCCGCCCGCCGACGCGCTGCTGGCCCGGCTCGAAGCGGATCAACCGGTCGCGGGCGCGCTC
>JAJFLK010000524.1 GCA_021772735.1 Candidatus Sumerlaeota bacterium
TCGATATGCCGATGGCCGACCGCTTCGGATTCGGCGCGAACTGGAGCCGGTTCCTGGAACTTGTGGACGAGGATCGAATCGCCGCCGCCGAAGAATCCGTAAAGAACCTGCTGGGACTGGACGACCTGACCGGCAAGACCATGCTGGACGTGGGCTCGGGCAGTGGTCTTTTTAGCCTGGCGGCCCGGCGCCTCGGCGCGCGAGTCCATTCTTTCGATTACGACCCCCAATCGGTGGCCTGCACGGCAGAAATGAAGCGGCGCTATTTCGAGGGCGATGATGACTGGACGGTCGAACGCGGTTCCGCACTGGACGCCGAGTATCTGGAGTCCCTCGGCCGGTTCGATATCGTTTACTCGTGGGGCGTGCTGCACCACACCGGAGCGATGTGGGATGCGCTGGAGCTGGTGCATCGCAACGTCGCCGCTGACGGCAGGCTGGCGATTTCCATTTACAACGATCAGGGTGGACCGAGCATCGGATGGACGGCTGTGAAGAAAATCTATAACAAATGCCCGGCTCCGTTGCGTCTCATGCTCGTCGTTGCGGCGGGTGTTTATTTCGTAATCCGAACCGTGCCGGGACGCCTCCTGAGGCTCCTGACGAAGCAGCCGATTCAAAACGTGACGATCCCAAAGAAGGCTCGTGGCATGTCGGTTTGGCATGACCTCGTGGATTGGGTTGGCGGTTATCCTTTTGAGGTCGCAAAGCCCGAGGAAATTTTCGAGTTCTATCTGGCCAGAGGCTTCAATCTGAAAAAGATGAAGACTTGTCGGGGGAGCCTGGGCTGCAACGAATTTCTTTTTGTTCGCTCCGATTCGTCCGCGCCTGGGCCGTCGGTCGGCTCGCCCGTCGAACCGGCGAACTCCCAGGATCGATGAGCGGCGCAGTGCAGACCGAAACGGCGCTGGAGCGCCGATCAGATCTCGACAATGTGGAGTATTTTTTCGAGGTGTGTGAGGTGCAGAATCTTGCTCAGTTGCGAACCGGATTCCATGATAACTTCCAGAGTCCCATCGTGGTTGCTAATGATGCCGTTCATGGCGACGAGGCTGCCGAGCCCTTCGGAGTCAATGAACTGCATGCCCGCGAAATTGAACTGCCAGGAGAGATTCTGTTCTTTGATCGATTTGAGAAGTTTGACCTTAAGGACGTTCCATTCGTCAGATGACATACGCTCTCCGAATTGGACGCGCATGACTCGGCCTTCCGCCGATGCACTCTCTATGGGTTCGATGGAAAAGGGGTCAGACATAGTCAATCCAGGCTCTCATAGAAAATCGGTTCGCGGTTTGCCCCCGGGAATCTCACGGTTCTATATCGGGTAGGCTGTGAAACTTACTTAGCCTCTTAGAGACAAAAGATTCTTGCACAACCAGCTTCGATCCCCAGGCACAAGCATGATTTTTTTTCAAAGCGCTTGTTTTACAGGACTTAAGTATAAACCGGTCGTGGGCGTCAAAGATTCGAGCCCAAATTGATGTGCCCCGACTCCATCATCGAACCCGCCGCTCGCACCGGTCCGGTCGGTCGTTACGCTCCCAGCCCGACGGGTGATCTCCACCTCGGAAACCTTCGGACCGCCCTAGTTGGGTTCGAAGATTGCCGGCGTCTTGGGGGGACGTTCATCATGCGGATCGAGGACATCGACACGCCGCGCACGGTGGCCGGCAGCGAAGAGCGCATGCTGGACGATTTGCGATGGCTGGGGATCGATTGGGACGAGGGCCCCGATATCGGCGGTCCTGCGGGCCCGTATCGGCAATCCGGGCGCGGGGAGATTTATGCCGAGGCACTTGCCCAATTGGAGGCCCGGGGGCTTACATACCTCTGCACGTGCAGCCGCAAAGATTTGCGCGAGGCAAGCGCTCCCCACCCCTTTCGTTCAAAAGAATCCGGCGGCCTGGTATATCCGGGCACATGCCGGGCCTCCGATCCCAAAGCCCAAAGACGCCATTCAGCCGGCGCGGCCGTGCGATTCAGAATCGACGGTCCCGCGTCTTCAGATCGGCGCGAGGGCGATGACGAAACCCCCACGCACGAAATTGAATTCACGGACGCCGAGGCCGGGCCGCAGTGCTTCGATCTGTCCAAGCTTTGCGGCGATTTTATCATTCGGCGTCGTGATGGCCTATGGGCGTATCAATTCGCATGCGCAGTCGATGACGCTTTGATGGGCGTGACCCACGTCGTACGCGGAGCCGATCTTCTCTCCAGCACGCCGCGCCAGATTGCGATCACGCGGGCGCTGGGCCTGTCCGAACCGCAGTATCGCCATGTGCCGCTGGTTGTGGATGCGGGCGGCGCGCGGATGAGCAAACGCGATGGCTCAAGCTCGCTGCGTGAGTTGCGCGATTCGGGAATCTCTCCTGCCGAGGCTCGACGCAAGATCATGCAAATGCCGACAGCGGGGCGCTGACTGAAGAATTACCGGGGCTTTTCGGATAAATCCGTTGGGGGTTCTTTTTGTTGAGCGTCAGGAGATTGAGCGCGCGCGGGCCTTTGCGTTTCCTTGACCAGACTCAGCAGCGTCGTCCCCGGCCCGGGCGACGGCGGATCCTTGACCGTCATCACACGGACGCGCCCCTCGGATTCGATCACCATCAGCGCGACGGCGTCTTCGCCGTAAAGCTCGCGGAAATCATCGTACGTGAACGACTCGGTAAGCGGCGTGCGTTTGACCGTGGCGCCCTCGGCAAACAGCCGGCTCATGCGCGCATGCGTCAGGTCTGGGCCAAAAAGCTCGCGTCCGCGCAGACGTTCGCTCGATAGCTCGGACTTCGCTTCCGAAGAACTCGCAAGCTGATACGATTCGGCGCGACTGAAGACGCTGGCGTAATGAACCGCCGCCAGAGCGTTGATCTCGTCGTTGCTCGTCAGAGCCACCATTCTCCCGATGCCGGTCAAGTCCATCTCTTCGGTCGCCTGCTCCGAAAGCGCGTTACCGAGGTAACTGGGCAGACCTGCCATGCGGGCGGCGCGAATGTTCGCGGGGTTGGTATCGGTCAGGAGGATGGGAATGCCGCAATCGACGAGAACCCCGGCGAGATTGCGCGCCCAGTAATGCGCCCCGACGAGCAGGATCCCCTGCGGATTGGGGAAGGCGACGCCCAGGGCCCGGGCGATCGGCGAAGCCGTCAGGCCGTATACCGCGACCGTGCCAATGATGACCATGAACGTTACCGGCGCGAGCAGATCGGCCTGGGCGATGCCGACATCGGCTTCGACCAGACGAAGGCCGAAGACCGAAGCCACGGCGGCGGCGACAATCCCGCGCGGCGCCATCCACGCGATCAGGCCCTTCTCGGGCAGTGAGAGAGAAGAGCCGAGAGTCGAGAGCCACACCGCCAGCGGCCGGACAAGCACGATCAGAACGACGACAAAAGCCGTGGCCCGCCAGGGCATCGCGCGCAGATCGTCGATCTGAAGCCGAGCCGAAAGGAGGATAAAGAGCGTGGAGATGAGCAGGACTTTGAGGTTCTCCTTGAACTCGATGATGGCGTGAATATCGGCGCTCTTCTGGTTGGCCAGGATGACGCCCATCAGGGTTACGGCCAGCAGTCCGGATTCGGGCTGCATCGCATCCGACGCGACCAGCGCTGTCAGCACCATTCCCAGCGCAACGACGCTTTGCAGGTAATCGGGAATCCAGTAGCGCTTGAGCATTTGGACGAGAATGAGCGCACCTGCCCCGCCCGCCAGGCCTCCGGCGAGAATCGTGCGCCCGATGCCGATGGCGACGGCGCGTGCGGCATCGGCTGCTGCGGCGCTTTCGGCAATGATGATCGCTTCGAAGACCAGCAACGCGAGCGTCGCGCCGATCGGGTCGATCAGGATGCCTTCCCACTTAAGCGTCGAGCCGACTTTGGCGGTCGGCTGGACGTGACGCAGCAGCGGGCCGATCACGGTGGGCCCGGTGACGACCACCACCGCGCCGAGCAGGAGCGCCAGGCGAAGCTCGAAACCCAGAATCCAGACGGCCGCGACCGAGGCGCCGGCCCAGGTTACCGCTGCACCGATGATGATCAAATTGAGGACCGTCGATCGCGTCTCGCGCAAGTCGGAGAGCTTCAGAGTCAGCCCGCCCTCGAAAAGGATCACGCCGACAGCAAGCGAGACGAACGGAAAAAGCAGATTGCCGAGAAGCCTGTCGGGATGAATGAACCCGAACACAGGCCCGGCAAGCAAGCCGCAGAGCAGGAGCATCAGAATCGCCGGCAGTCGCATCCGCCACGACACCCATTGCGCGCCGATGCCGAGCACAAAGATGGCCGTCAGTTCGATGAGAAAATGATGTTCCATGCGAGGGTCAACCGGGCTGCGAATTTGGAATTATGAGGAAAATAGACTCATGCGAAATAATTAGTCTCGCATAGGGGTTCATCTGGTTGCGGCCCCATCCGAGTGCGGAGCGAAGTTCAGGCGATACAGCGCGCCGATACTTGAATCATATCCCCCGGCGGGCTCCCATCCGGGCGGCGCGGCGTCGCGGCTCAAGAGGACGCGACCCCAGTCCGGAGCCAGCTCGATATTGATCCCCGAAATCCCGGTGAACAGCAAGTGCGTCGCGCCGGAACGCCGGCCGACGGCCTCGACCTCGCCCGGCCCTCGCGGCAGCCAGACGCAGGTGCGATCGGCATACCAGGCGACGAGCCACGGGGCGTCGGTCAGGACGATGGCCCGGGTCGGAACGGCGGTTGCGATGGCTTCGCCGAACGCCTTGCGCTGCGCCGCGGTGTCATCCGAGGCTGAAAACGACGAGAGGCGGTAGATGCCGGGCAGGATCATCGCCGCCAGAATCGCGATCACTGCAAGACGCGGCGGTTTGGCTTGCGGGCCTAAAGATCGCGCGAGATCGAACCACACCGCGACCGCGAGAACAATTGCGAGCGGAGCAAGCGGGACGAAGAAGCGTTGCCCTTCGAACTCGCCGGTCGAGAACAGCACGACCCAGATGCCTGCCGTGGAAAACATGAACGCTGCCAGCGCGCGTATGGGCCCGGACATTTGCCTCCATCGCATTGCGGATAGAATCGACGCCGAACCCCACGCGAGCGGAGAGCCCGCCGTCAGAACCGCAAACAGATTGCGGTCCAGCCCGCCCCAGAACTTGGTCGCAAAGGCTCCGAAGTTTGCGGCGAGCACGGAAGGGACCGAGGGGATCGATTGCGGCGATTCATATAAGGCGCGCTCGATTCCGTGAGTGGTGAACACCTCGCCGGCCGCCCCTGCGGCGCCGGTCACGAAGCCGACCTCGTTGACACTGATCGCGCCGTTGATGCCGAGCAAAGTGAACTCGCCGATCGCGGCATGATTGCGAATCGCCAGCGCAAGCAGCGGCCCGGCGACGCCGAGGATGATCATGACTACGGCGCGCGGCGATTGCTTCGGATCCAGAGCGATGGCAGCCAGCATTGCCGGGATGAGCAGCGTGAGGCCGTTCAGCCGGATCCATTGCGACGCGCCGACCAGCAGCCCGACGGCGAGCCATCCGGCAAGGCCAGGCCGGGCCACGATGATCGAGACGATCAAGAGCATACAGAACGTGAACATCGGTTCGGAAAGGCCCGAGACGGCATAGAGGAGCGTATGGGAATCGAAAAGGAACAGCACCCCGGCGACGATCCCTGCCGAGGCCACTTTTTGTCCCGCGTCCCTCATGCCGCCCGTGTTTTCTGAGTTCCCCGAGTTTTCTGTTTCCTCAGCCAGTTTGGCGGCGATGACAAAAACGAGGAGCGAGCAAAGCAGGAAAAATGCGGCGCTCGTCGCATGGCTGACGAGATCGCTCGGGCCGAACACCTGAAACGTTGCGGCGAGCACTGCGGGGAAGGCCAGAGCGCGCCGGACGGCCGGTTGCGGAGCGCCGGGGGCGAACGAAAGCTGATAGACCCACATCGAGCGATCGAGCGCGCCGTCGCCGCGCGCCAGGCCTCGGGCGATGTCGGCGTATTCCATCGCGTCCGGGTAGCGCAGCACGCGCGGGCCCAGCGCGACCGTGACGCAGGTCAGGCCGAGGGCGAAGATCGCGAGGTAGCTGAATGCACGCGGGGCGCTCATGGAGGGGTCAGCCTAGAGACGCGTCGAGGAAAAATCAGCAAGGATCGGCGTGCCTGAGGCGTGTTGCGAGCCCGGCTCGCCCTGCGCGTCTGACGAGCCCGGAACCCTAACGCGGCGTCAGTCCATCTCGGCCTCGCGCGGATCGACCGCGCGGCGCAGGCCCTCGCCGACGGCTTGAAACGTCAGCATCGTCAGGCAGATCGCGATCGAGGGAAACATCAGGACGTGCGGGTGGGATCGCATCGCGGTCAGGCCTTCGACCGCCAGGGTGCCCCACGACGCGTGCGGCAACTGCACGCCCAGGCCGAGGAAGCTCAAGAAGCTCTCGGCGAAGATCGCTTGGGGGACCATGAACGTCGCCGTGACGACGACCACACCGGTGGTGTTTGGCAGGAGATGACGGACAAAAACGCGCAGCGGTCCGGCGCCCGTCGCGCGGGCCGAATCGATAAATTCCTGGCCGCGTAATTCAGCAACCCTTGCTCGAACAACCCGCGCCATGCCGAGCCAATAGACCAGCCCCAGAGCGATGAAGACGTTCTGGAGGCCCTGGCCGAGGACGACCATCAGCGCAATCACGACAAGCAAAAGGGGGATACCGTAGAGAAAATCGATCACGCGCATGATGACGGTTTCGAGCCGCCCCCCGGCGAATCCCGCCAGCCCGCCGACGCTCACGCCGATGATGAGGCTCAGCAGCGCGCCCATACATCCCACGGCCAGCGACACCCGGCCTCCATAAAGCACGCGGGTGAACAGGTCGCGGCCCAGCGAATCCAGGCCGAACCAATGCTGCGCCGAGGGATGCTCGTAATTGCGCTCCAAGGCTTGGGCGGCTTCTTCATACGGACTGGCCCACGGGCCCGCGATGCAGAGCAAAGAGATCAGTGCGAGGCAAATCAGCGCGACGAGCGTTGCTCGGTTGCCTCGCAGGCGACGCAGCCATCGCTGGCGAGCGAGCATAGCCAGCGGACCTGGGCGATTCTCGGGTTGCTGCGTCATGCCGTTTTCCTCGACAGACGCGGGTCAAGCCAGTGCGCCAGGGCGTCGCTGAAAATATTGAAGCCGACGAGCATCACCGTATAGACGAGCGTCACGCCCATGATCATCGGGTAGTTCCTGTTCGAGATGCTGGTCACGAACATCAGGCCGAGGCCGGGGATGTTGAAGATTTTTTCAACGACGAACGAACCGGTCATGATCGCGGCGGCTTGCGGCCCCAGATATGCCAGAACGGGCGTCAGCGTGTGGCGCAGCGCATGGATGACAACGGCCTGAACCTGCGATAATCCCCGTGCCCGCGCGGCAAGGATGAACTCGCTCTTAATGACTTCGGCCAGTCCGGCCCGGACGAGCCGGGCGAGATATGCCGTCGGCATGGCGGCAAGCGCGATCGACGGCAGGACCAAATGCCGCGCGCTGCCCCATCCGCCCGCCGGGAACATCCTGAACTTGTACGCCATCCAATAAAGAAGCACCGCGCCCAGGATGAACGACGGCACCGAAACGCCGGCTGCGGCGGCAACGGCAAGCATGCGGTCCGGGATCCGGTCGCGCCAGATCGCGGCGGCGGTCCCGAGCGGAAACGCCAGGCCCAGCGCGATGGCGAGCGCAAGACCACCCAGGATGATCGAGCGCGGCAGCCGCTCGGCGATGATCTCGCCGACGGTGTGACCGGGATGATCGAACGAAAGACCGAAGTCGAGCGTTGCGGCGTCGGTCAGGTAGTTGCGGTACTGAACGTGCCAGGGCTCGTTGAGGCGATACCGGGCCTCGACGGCTTCTCGCACCGCCTTGGGAATCGTGCGCTCCTGCGTGAACGGCCCGCCCGGCACCGCGCGCATCAGGAGAAACGTCGCCGTCGCCACGGCCCACGCAACGATCAGCATTGAGATGAGAGCGCGGCCGCTGGCAAGGAGAGCGTTCATTCAGGCTTCTGACGGAAGGACGGCGATGACGGGGGTTTGTCTTACGATGGGTGCGCGCCGGTGTCGGGCGGGCGATTGTGGCGATTATAGGACGCAGGCAGGGACGGGCAAGACGAACCTCGACCGAAGATCGGGCGGCGATCACTCGGGCGCTTCATTGATGTTGGTCAGGCAGCGCGCCAATTGATCCGGAGTCGCGCCCAGGCTTTCATCATCGAGCACGATGATCCCCGGCTGACTTCGTATCCACGATGTTAGCGACTTGTCATCGCTGGCCAGCGCAAGCGACGCAGAAGCCGCAAGCGCGCCGGCGTAAATCCCATGCAGGGGTTGGACTCGACCTTCCCTCACAATGCAGGCTCCGGCGTAGCTTTCGACGCCCCCGCCGCTGGCCGGATCGGCGTCCAAGCCGGGGTCAAGGCCGGGGTCCTGACCCCCGCCGCGCGCGCGCCGCTGCATCCGCCCGATCAGCTCAATGTCGGGCCAGGGCATGTCATTGGCGATGACGAATGAGAAGCCGTCCGGGTTATCGCGAAGGGCCGTGAGGATGCCG
>JAJFLK010000525.1 GCA_021772735.1 Candidatus Sumerlaeota bacterium
GCCCTACCAGCGGCGACCCATCGGTCCCGGCCGGTTCGGGGGCCGATCCGGCGCAGGTCGATCCTGCGGCGCCGGTCGATCCGAGCCCAGTTGATCCAGCCCCGGTTGATCCCGCCGCGCCGGCCGAGCCGGTTTACGAACTCTCTGCCGATTTCGCGACGTTCCTGACCGATCTGGCCGCGTCGTTCACTTCGGAGCTTGAGACGCTTGTCGGCGCGGTCCAGGAGGCCTCGCTCTTGTCCGAGCTCGGCGAATCGCACGGCCACGGTGACCACCATCACGACCACCACAACCGCAGCGAAGGCCCCAGCGGGCGCTCCTACGCACAGATTCTCTCGATCTATCAATCGGTATCGTTTGTGACCTATACGGCGGCGACCGATCCGGTGGAGGCTGGCGACCCCGCAGCCGCCGATGATCCCGTGCCGGTCGATCTGGTCGCGTAGCGCGGCGATTGCCTCAAGCCATATCGGCAATTCCCAAACTTATCGCCGGAGAAATCGAATAGCTCAGCGCTCGCGTTCGGTCGCGTTGCCCCGATACGTGGCGCCGTCGTACGTTCCGTAGCGCGTGAGGTATTTCAGCGAGGCGCGGTCGGGCTCGGCGGGTTGCTCGCCCGGCTCGGCGCCCCACCAGCCGAACAAAATCCACGTCGGCGCTGCGACGAGCATCCCGGGGACGGTGGCCGTCGCGAACGAAGCGCGTTCGGCCGTGGCCGAGTCTCTTGATACACAAGCCGCCAGGGGATAAACCGGCACGGCGAAGAGTGAGCCGATCGCGAATCCGGCTGCGTTTGGCCAGGCGACAACTTTCTTGGGATGATCGGCCAGGGCCACGCCGCCGCGCGCGATCAGCGTGCATCCTGAGCTCGCGGCGAGGCCGACCGCCAGAGCCAGGGCGAGGATCGTGCCTTTCAGTCGGCTAAGGACCATCGGCCCTCTCGGGACTGACATGCGCGTTATTCGAAGAAGTCCTTCAAGTTCGAACATCATGGCTCCCTGTGTCTGCCTTTGTTTGCGATTGGTTGCGGCGGACTCACGCCCGGCCGGATCTTGATTCTGCTCCCGGCGCTCGAGAATTTCAATCGGTAGCCGCGAGCTCGGGATCGGCGGCTCCCGATTCCCCTTCCCCGGTGGCCTTGATGAGCTTATCGACGTCGCCGCGCCGCGAACGCAGCAGCTTCGCTCCCGGAGTGCGATACGTCGCGATCAGGATCGCCCCGTAGCAGAGCCCGGCGGCGGTCAGTAGATTCGGAGTCGAGAACCGATCGGCAATCAGCACGACGATGACCGCTCCCATAATCTGCGCGCCGGAGAAAGTCAGATCGAAAAGCGCGAAGGTCCGGCCCATGAATTCGGCCCGGGCGTAGGAGTGGATATAGCTCATGTAACCGGGGATGAGCACGAAGACGTTCACGCCCCACAGAAAGAGCATGAACGCGCTGGCGTAGATGTTTGTCGTGCGCGAAAACAGGATGAGCATCACGCACTCGGCGGCGAGGTTGAAGGAGAGAACCCGGCCCAGCCCGAAGCGCCGCCCCGCCCAGTATCCCAGCGGTGGCCCCGCAATGCCTCAGAAGCCGAAAACCCCGATCAGGTGGCCGTAGTTCTCGTCCGTGCCGTGCAGCACCTCGTCGATGAACGGCCGCAACAGTGGAACGAGCATACCGATGGTCGTATCGACCGAGACGAAGAGAATGAACAGATGGAAGAAATCGGGCTCGCGCCGCACATATAAGAGGCCGGCCGCGATATCGCGAAACATGTCGGACGAGGCTTCGGCCAGTTTGCGCGCCGGCTCATAAGCGAGGGCGAAGAGCAGCGCCGCCGAAGCGGCATAGGTTCCCGCATCCAGGATGACAATCCATTTCAGGCCGCCGGTAAACGCATAGATCGTCGCGCCCATCACCGGCCCGAGCACATGGACGATGCTGAGCACACCTCCGTTGATGGTGTTGGCCAGGTGGACCTGATCCTTGCGAACCAGCTCGGGGATGATCGCGTTGCGCGAAGGCATGAAAAACGCCGTCGACGCGCTGACCAGCGCCTGAAGCGCGAGCAGCCCCCAGACACTGCCGGTCGCCATCATTGCCAGCACCAGCGGGATGCGGGCGATATCGTTGATGATCATGATCTTGCGTCGGTCGTATTTCTCGGCCCAGACGCCGCCGAACGACGCAGCCAGAACAAACGGCACGAGCGTGGACATCGCCGCCACGCCCATCATCGACTTGGAGCCGCCGGTAAGGTTGTAGACGTGCAGGATGATCGCCGTATGCGTGGAGAAGCCGCCGATATCGGAGAGCGTCCCGGCAGAGAACAGAAGGTAGTAACGCCGGCCAAGTGCGGCTGCTTTGCGAATCACGGTGAGTTGCTCAATAAAGGATGGGGGAGTGCCGTGTCTGGGGATGGGAACTTACCATAAGTTGAACTGGTGAGATAGGCTTCCTGAAATTCGTCGAAAAGCAGGGACAGGCATGTGCTCGCGTTTCTGCGCCAAGCCAGTCCCGGTTTTTCGTCACACGCTCGCGATGAGGGGGCTGAGCCCCCCTGCGCCGAGCCAGTCCCGGTTTTTCAATTCTTTCCGTTTGTTTCCCCGCCCGGACTCGGCTTAAATGTGAAGCTACGTTTTCGGTCGGGGGTTGGGAGACGAAGTATCATGGCGAAGATTTTGTGTGTGACGGGCAGCCTGCGCGAGAAATCGCACACGCGACGGCTGATCAAGCTGGTGGCGGGGCATATCGAGGAGTTCGGCGGCGAGGCGAGGATTCTTGATCTCAACGAGACGCCGCTTGCTTTGCTCAACCCGGACCAGGCGGACCCTAATAAAGACAAAATTCGCGAGATGGTCATGTGGGCCGATGGGTTCCTGCTCGGCTCGCCCGATTACCACGGCTCACTCTCGGGGACCATCAAGAATTTCCTCGATTATTTTTGGGGCGAATTCACCGGCAAGCTGTTCGGATACATTGTGTCCTCACACGAGAAAGGCCTGACGGTTCACGATCAGATGCGCACGGCGGTGCGCCAGTGCTACGGCTGGTCGATGCCGTATGGGCTGAGCGTCAATGGCGATGCCGACCTCGATGCGGACGGCAACCTGAAGGATCCGAAACTTGCGGCCCGGGCGCGAATGCTCGCCCGCGATCTTGTCATCTATGGCGGGATGCTCCACGGGCAGTTCCAGACCGATCTGGACAGAGCGCCTCGCGAACCGGGCTTTGCGGAGAATTTTAAACTTTAGGGCGCGTGGAGAAAACCAGGTGACGGACCCCAATCCCCCCAACGCCGGGCCGACGATTTGGATCGTCTCGACCGGCACCGAGATTCTCCAGGGGCATTACCCCGATACGAACGCGCAGTGGATCGCGCACGAACTGATGGTCCTCGGTTTTTCGGTCGAGCGCATCATGGCCATACCGGACGATCACACCGTTCTCGGCACCGAGCTCGGGTTCGCGTGCAGGCGATGCGATCTGGTTATCATGACCGGCGGGCTGGGGCCGACGGCCGATGATATGAATCGCGAAGCCGTTGCGGGAGTCTTCGGCGTGGAGCTGGTCGAGGATGCAGATGCGCTTGCCGACATCGAGGGGCGCTTTGCGAAACGGGGCTGGCCAATGCCGCCGAGCAATCGCGTGCAGGCGCAGTTTCCGAGCGGCGCGAAGGTGCTGCCGAATCCATGGGGGACCGCGCCGGGTTTTGTTATCGCGCCGCCGGAGGGCTCGGACCTGCGGGCCAACCTGCTTGCCCTGCCCGGCCCCCCGCGCGAGATGCGGCCGATGTTCGCACAAATCGCGACGCCGGAGATTCTGGCCCGATTCGGCGACGGGCGAACCCGCCTGCGCACGCTGACGCTCCACACGGTCGGGCTCGCCGAGGCGTTGCTCAACGAGCGCATCGATGATCTGTTCGGCCTTGACCCGGCGGTGAACGTCGCGCTGCTCGCCGGGAAGTGGCGGGTCGATATTCGCCTGACACTCAAGGGCGAGAATGACACGGAAAATGAAGCGTTGGCGGAGAAATGGCGCGGCCTGATTTGCGAACGCATCGACCCGATTAGCATTTGGGGCGAGGACGATGACGAATTTGCGGGGGTTGTGGGCAGCCTACTGCGCGAGCGCTGTCAGACTCTAGCGCTGGCCGAATCGTGCACCGGCGGGCTGATCGCGAAACAGATCACCGACGTTGCGGGCAGCTCGGATTATTTCGCCGAGGGTTTCGTCACGTATTCAGACGAGGCAAAAATGAAGCGACTTGGAGTCTCCGAAGCCACGTTAGCTGAGTTCGGCGCCGTCAGCGCGGAGACCGCCGGCGAGATGGCTGCGGGCGCGCGCGAAGCTGCGGGCACGGATTGGGCGCTCAGCGTCACCGGCATCGCGGGCCCCGGCGGAGCGACGCGCGAGAAGCGGCTTGGCCTCGTCTTCTTCGGCCTGGCAATGCCCGACGGCCGCGTCAAGACGCGTCGCATTCAGGCCTTCCCCGGGCGCGCGGCGGTCCGCGAGCTCTCTGCCGTCACGGGTCTGGACATTCTGCGCCGGGGGATTCTTCGCTTCGGCGGCTGATTGTTTGGATCAGCGGGAAATTCGATTCACATTTTATCACGGACCGGCCTTTACCCGTTTCGTCGCCGAGTGCGATTGAGTAGAATAGATCGTATGGAACGTGAAGAGTTCAGACGCCTCTGGAAAATTCGTCAACGCGGCTTCGAGGCCCATGCCCAATGGGAGCGCGAGAACCCGGTCTATCTTTCGCCCGCTCGCGCTCTGGAGATCATCGACGGTGTCTATCACCGCGTGCCTCCTGAGGTTCGTAACCGGCCTACCGATGTCGAAGGGATCGCCCGGATGCGCCGCTGCCTGGCACTGATCGGGAAACACCCGAAGTGAATGACTCGCAAGTCCCAAGTTCCTTGGAAGAAGCCGCTGTTGAAATCACGACCTTTCTTAACGAGGCGTCCATTCCACATATGGTAATCGGCGGATTCGCCAACATTTTTTGGGGCGCGGCGCGGACAACCTTCGATGTGGATGTAACGCTTTGGGCGGGTGAGGAAATCCCCGAAACACTCGTCGATCAGATCGCCCGAGTATTTGACGCCCGTTCCGACAATCCGTTCGAGTTCGCCCGCCGAAGCCGCGTTCTGCCCATTACTTTATCCAACGGGGTCCAAGTCGATCTGATATTCGGACTTCTGCCTTATGAACACGACGCCATCGAAAGGGCCGTAGATGTTGACCTATCGGGCGTGTCGATCAAGGTTTGCTCGGCCGAAGACC
>JAJFLK010000526.1 GCA_021772735.1 Candidatus Sumerlaeota bacterium
GCGTCGATGAGATCAAGGTAGGGATTAGGGCTTGTCCAGCGGATCGAACGGGGCTTAGACTCTGATTCCGTCGCCCGCGCCGGTCTGGACGCGGTATAATGGACACGCCGGAGGATCAGGGCGAATTGCCGAGGCGACCTCGCGAGCGCGACGCTTCGGGACGCGAAACTGAAGAAGAGATGATTCCTGAATACCTTAACATCCCAGTCTTTCCACTGCCGAACGTGACGTTTTTTCCCCGCACGCTGCTGCCCCTACACGTCTTCGAGCCGCGATATCGTAAGATGATCAGCGCGTGCCTGGCTGGGGACCGCATGCTCGGCGTGGCTCTGCTGCGCGAGGGCTGGCAGAAGGATTATTTCGGCCGTCCGCCGATCCATCGGACATTCGGCGTGGGCAAGATCATCGATCATGAAGAGCTGAACGACGGCTGCTTTAACATCATGGTCGAAGGATTGTGGCGAGTCAGGCTTATCAATGAGTTTGAGGGCACGGATTTCAGGGCCGGGCATGTCGCCGTCCTTCAGGATGGTCCCATCGACCAGATCCACGATGACATCGCACTCGTGCATCGCGACCTGATCGACGATTGCGACAAGCTCTCCGAGCTGCTGCCGGAGTATCAGGAGACGCTGCGCAACGTCTGGGGCGTGCATCCGCACCCGTGCGTTGCCGGCGATATGCTGGCCGCGTCGATCGTTATCGATTCATACGACCGCCAGTCCATCCTTGAGGAGCCAGATCCGCTGCGCCGGATGCAGCTCGTCGCAATCCAGATCAAGAACATTCTTTACCAACTCTCCGGCGACATGGCCGAGGCCGAACAAGAGATCCTCGAAGAGGATTGAGGCGGAGCCGCCCCTGTTCGAGGCGATCCTGCCCGCGCGCGGATTTTCGTTACACATGCTCGAATGAATCGGGGAAGCGGGCTTTTGCGAGCGCGTCATCGTAAGTGATGAGGCCGCGCTGGTAGAGCAGTTTGAGCGATTTATCCATCGTCAGCATGCCTTGATCGGTCGCGGTTTGCATGATGGTCATGAGCTGTTCGGTTTTCGAAGCTCGCAGGATCTGGCGCACGGCGGTCGAGCCGACGAGAATCTCCGTGGCCACAACTCGCCCCCTGCCTCCGGGGACCGGAAGAAGCTGCTGGGAGATAATGGCCTGGATCGCGCCGGCGAACATCATCCGCACCTGATTTTGCTGGTGAGATGGAAAGACATCGATCACGCGATCCACCGTCTGCATCACGTCCGGAGTGTGGATCGTGGCGAGGACGAGGTGGCCGGTTTCGGCGGCGGTCAGGGCCGTCGAGATCGTATCGAGATCGCGCATCTCGCCGACGATGATGACGTCGGGATCCTGGCGAAGCGCGTGACGCAGCGCGATACCGAAGGCTTTGGTGTCGTGGCCGATTTCGCGCTGCTTGACGATGCTTCGTTTGTTTTTGTGCAGATATTCGATCGGGTCTTCGATCGTGATGATCATGCACTGGCGTTCGGAGTTGATCTGATCGACGATGGCGGCCATGGTCGTCGACTTGCCCGATCCCGTGGGGCCGGTGACGAGGATCAGCCCCTGCTCTTTACGCGCAAGTTCCTCGACGATGTTCGGGAGGCCGAGCTGGCGGATCGTCCGGATCTCCTCGCTGACGACGCGGAACGCGGCCTCGGTATACCCACGTTGTCGGTGGACGTTGACGCGGAATCGGCCGACCTCGCGCAACGAAAGCGAGCAATCCAGCTCCAGGTCTTTGACGAAGCGTTCTTTCTGAACGTCGCTCAGGACCGAGAAAATGAGATCCTGCAGCTCTTTGGGGTTGAGGCGGGGCAGATCGAGCGGTTCGAGCCTGCCGTTGAGGCGGACCATCGGCGGGCTCATCGAAACCAGATGCAGGTCCGATGCGCCCATGCTGACGACTTCGCCCAGAATTTCCTTAATATCCATCGATTGCTCTTTCCTGGCGTGCGATTAACGGGAACCAGATTATCGGCCTGGGGCGGCCGGCGTATTGTCTGCTCTTGGAGCGGCGGCTTCGTCGGCGCTTCCCACCCCTATATGGATGGTCCGCCCCGGGGCCGTTCCAAGATCGATTCGGCGGCGCGCGTCGGTCTCGTGCCGGGCGCCGGGTGATTCATCTGTCTTGTCGGTGTGCGCGGAGGCCTCGGCGCGCGGCCCGATCCAGATCTCGGCGCATTCGGCCTCGGAATCCAGTGGCGCGACCGGCCGATCGAAGCGTTCGATCTCTGCAAGCGCCAGCCTCCGCATCATGGCGCGCAAATGCTCGCGACCGCCAGCCGGTTCGACCGGGCCGGTCGGCAGGAGCAGGCCGACCTCATAATCGCGATTGATGAAGTGACGCGCGAGCGATGCAGTCAGGCTGATGGCGTTCTCGAAGCACTCGATCTCGTCGGTCGTCGGGCTCGCCGATGCGTGGAAATCAAGCACGAGCCGAATCTTCTTCATATCCTCGGCTTCATACTCGCGGACGAGGAGCCCGCCGCCCTTGGCCGAGAGTTTCCAGTGGATCGAGCGGGCGGGATCGCCGGGTTGATACGGGCGAATGGAAAACAGGCTGATGCCCGAGCCCTTCTTTTGGATTTCGAGATCGCCCGTCAGCGATCCGACGCGGCGCAGCGCGGGAGCGACCGAGACGAGGCGAGGGAAGACGATCACTTCGGCAGGTTTGCCGCGCCGGGTCCAGAACTCGAGGAAGCCGAACGGAAAGCATGTCGACAGAAGCATCGGTCCCACGCCGAAACGGCCTCGTCTGGCGAATCTGACTTTGATCGTGCCGCGCTGGGTCTTGCCCGGTTCGATCGATATGAAGTGCACGGCGTCGGCGCTGGCGCTGCCCGGCGCAATCCGGCTGACAACCAGCCCGTAATGGCCCAGCGCAGCCTTGGGATGAGAGGCCTCGATCTGGACTTCGCTCTCTGTGCCCGCATGAATGTCGCTGGGAAATCGGCGCGTGATGGCGATGCCCCGCAGATTGAGCCCACCGAGAGCGAGCGAGAGAGTGCCCAGACCAAGAAGCGTCGAACCCATGACATAGAGCAGATTCGTCCCGGTGTTAAACGCGGCGACCATGATCAGGAGAGCCACGGCCGATGCGCCGATACCCGCACGCAGCGGTTTGACTCCGCGCGCAAATGCGCGGTCGAGGAGGCTCGCGCCCTCGGCCCGATCGCGCACGGCCCGGCCCCTGAGATTTTGTTTGCCTGGATTGGAAAAACTCACATACTGTCTCCCAGGTTCGGGCCCGAGAGTCCCTCGCGCCGATCCGTGCCGATACGATCCCCTGCGGCGCCCGCCGCTGAATCTCTTATTCTATTACGATCCGAGCTTGCCGCTCTCCGAACTCCCGTGAATTGGTTCGATCCAGCCCCACGCAGGCTCCTTGTGACGCTGTTGGTCGTCGTCTCGGCCATCGTGAGTATCATAACGCCGGTGGGGAGTCCATCCGGCTTTGCCCAGAGCCCAGGGGCCGCTGAGCCTGCAGAGGCCGGTCCCGAGGATGCGTCGGGTTCGGATGACGCGCGGCTGCGGGGCGACGCCACATCCAGAGCCGGGCGCGCTTTCAAGATCGGATTCCTGGAGAGCGGGGCTGATCTGGCGCCCGCGCGCCACCTCGTCGCCGAGCTGCGCGACGCCCTGGGGGCGGGCGGGGCTGCGAGCGTTGCGATGGCTGAGGCGGGGTATACGCAGATCTCCTTGCGTCCCTGCGATGATCCCGCGGATCTGCTCCAGCGGCTTCGCGCCGGGGAGTTCGAGCTGGCATTCGCCACGGCGGTTGTCTATAGCCGGTTGATTCAATCCGGCGCCGAGCTCGCCGATGGTCCGGGCCCGAACGCTGATGTCGCTTACGAGCCGGTTCTTCAATTCGTCCGCAGCGAGAGCGACGTGCGCAACCCCAGGGGCGAAGGCGTGATGCGCCAGGGGGTCATTTTCGTCGGGCGCAATGGGCCGCTCGCCGGGCGCGAGTTCTCCGCCGATGATCTTCGTGCCGAATTCGAGCGTCATGCCCTGGCGGTTTCTGATTCCAACTCGGCGGCCGGATATATCTTCCCCCTCGTCGAGATTCAGGACCGCTTCGGGCAGATGAGATCGCAGGCGCCGATCTTTTGCGGGTCCGAAGATGAAGTGGTCAAGCACGTCGTTTCGGGCCTGGCTGAGATCGGGGCATGCTCGCCGGAGACTCTGGCGCGCGTCGGCTCGGTGCAAATGAACGGGAAGGCTTACGACCTCTACAAGGAGCTTTTCCGCACCGACCTTTTCCCGACCGATCCGATCCTGCTGCGCGCCGACCTGATGCCTCGCCGCTCGGCGCTCGGCGTCGAGCTCAAGGCCGCTCTGCGCGTTTACTTCATGCAGACCCCCCCGCCCGCGCCGGGCCTGGGGGTGGTTAAAGCCGAGCGGCGGTCTTATGAATTGATGAGCCGGGCCCTGGACCGCTTCGACCGCCTGAACCGCGACCCCTCGACCGCGGCACCTGTGACGCCCGACGTAAGGGGCGATGCGAGCGCAGACGCCGACGGCGCGCATGTTGCGGATGTTGAGGGCGAGCCACCGGACCCAGTCCGGGAGCGTTCGATCTTCAAGAGCGCGCTGCCCGGAGCGATTGAAATTGCGCCCGTGCCGCCGGAGGTCGTTGAATGAACCTCCTCAATCGCGCGCTCGCGTTTTCTTCCATCGTCGTGCTGACGCTCACGATCGCCATCCTGTTTTGGCTTCGCGGGCGCGTCTCGGACGATCTCGAGGGGATTGTAAGCGAGGCGGTCGCCCGCTTCGATGCGCCTGCGGTTTTGCGCGAACCGACCGATCCGAGCGCCGACTTCGCCTCGGCCGAGGCCTTTGCCGAAGGCGTCGCCCGCAATCGTTTCGTGCGCCGCTTGGTCGTCACCAAGCGCAGGTTTGGCGCGCCGGAGGGACGCGACGAGCTGCCCGTCGTGCCGTTCCGGATGGCTGCTGTGCACGGGGACGGGTGGCGAGGGGAACTGGCGGGAATGACGCGGGTCGCGCTGCGCGGCGACGATCTGACCTACGGTTATCTTTATTTCGATCTGGATCGATCTGAACTGCGCAGCGTGAATTTCGCGATCGGCGCGACCGCGCTGTCTCTGATTGCGACGCTATTGCTGCTGATCGGGCGTCTCTATCGCCAGGAGACCTCTCTGGTCCGGGTGGGGGGAGAGCTTGCCCAACGCAAACGCGAATTGATTCGCATCGAGCGGCTGGCGCTGGCCGGGCAGCTTTCGGCCAACCTGCTCCACGACCTGAAGAAGCCCGTCTCGAACATTCGCCACAGCCTGGAGGAATTGCAGACGGCGCTCGGCGACTTCGCAGGCTCAGCCATTGCGCTTCGCGAGATCCGCATGCAGGCCGATCTGTTTTTCAACATTCTGTCCGATAGTCAGATGGAGCGGTTCGTGCGCTCGGACCGAGTGCAGGATGAATACGTCGACGTAAACGAGATCGTGGAATTCTCCCTTCGGCTGGTTCATTACGAACGCGGCGGCGTCGAAATTAAACGCGACATGGCCTCGGGTCTGCCGTCGGTGCTCGCGCAGCCTTTCCGCCTCATTCAGGTGATCTCCAATCTCGTGCTCAACGCGTATCAGGCAATGGACGGCCACGGGGCGCTCGAAGTCGGGACGCGGGCCGAAGAAGGCGGGATTCGAATCGAGGTTGCCGACGACGGCCCGGGGATCGAAGAGGCGCAGCTCGCTCAGGTTTTCGAGCCGTTCTTCACGACGAAAGCCGCAGCGGACGGCTCCGGGCTTGGCCTGGCGATCTGCCGAATGATCGTCGAGGACATGCAGGGCCGAATCGGAGTGGCCTCGCGAGTTGGCGAGCACACGAAATTCTGGGTCTGGCTGCCGACCGAAGATCCCGAAAGTGAACCCGGCGTTGAATCCGGCGAAAGACCACACGAAGACACGCGCGAGGGCGACGGATTCGAATAGGTTCTGTCCCGTTACCCGCTTCGCCCGGCTTCGCGTTTATTGTTCGTCCGGCTCTTCGGAGAGGTAACGGACAACCGCCTGGGCAAAGGCCGGATCGGCGACGCAGGTGAGATGATTTACGTCGGGGATAACGGTCAGCGGAATATCGGGTCGAATGCGCAGGAGCGGATCGACGCCGGCGATGCGTATGAGCAGGTCGTGCTGCGCGATGACGAGCGCGGTGGGCACCTTTATCCCGCGCAATTGATCCTCGGTGATTCCGAATTGCCAGAATTGAACGAAGCAAGCCCACAATGCCTTGCGCTCGAAGCGATTCGGATTGTATCGATTGCGGCGTCCGGT
>JAJFLK010000527.1 GCA_021772735.1 Candidatus Sumerlaeota bacterium
GCTGATCACGCCGAGGTTGCCGGTCGTCGTGACGAAGATATCGCCGAACGCGGCGGCCTCGTCCATCGTGACCACCTGGATGCCTTCCATCGCGGCCTGCAGCGCATTGATAGGATCAATCTCTGTGACGAAGATCGTCCCGCCCAGACCCCTGAAAGACTGCACACAGCCTTTGCCGACATCGCCGTAACCAAGGACGACGCACTTCTTGCCGGCGATCATGATATCCGTCGCGCGCTTGATACCGTCGACGAGCGATTCGCGGCAGCCGTAAAGGTTATCGAACTTGGATTTGGTCACCGAGTCGTTGTCGTTGATGGCGGGGAAGAGCAGCTTGCCCTCCTGCGCCATGTGGTAGAGCCGGTGGACACCGGTCGTGGTTTCTTCGCTCACCCCGAGCATGCCCTTGGCCATCGTGCGCCAGTATGAGGGGTCCTCGTCGAGCGTATCGTTGAGCAGCGTATCGATGACTTCGATCTCTTCGTTATCGCGGCAGATCTCCGGCTTCTTGCCGGTCTTCTCGAATTCGATCTCACGCTCTCCGCCGCGATGGATGAGCAGCGTTGCGTCGCCGCCGTCGTCGACGATGATCTGCGGACCGCCCTCGGCGTGTGCCAGGGCCAGTTTCGTGCAGATCCAGTATTCGGTCAGGGTCTCGCCCTTCCAGGCAAAGACAGGCACGCCGGTAACGGCGATCGCGGCAGCGGCCTGATCCTGGGTCGAGTAGATGTTGCACGAGGCCCAGCGCACATCGGCGCCCAGCTCGACCAGCGTCTCAATCAACACGGCGGTCTGGATCGTCATGTGAAGTGAACCGGTGATGCGCGCCCCGTCCAGGGGCTTCTTGCCTGCGTATTCCTCGCGCAGCGCCATCAGGCCGGGCATCTCCTGCTCGGCGAGTTTGATTTCTTTACGGCCCCAATCGGCCAACGAAAGGTCTTTGACCTTGTATGGCAGGGTGGCGATGAGATCTTCGGTTTGAACCGGTGCGACAGACATGGGTTGTGTCTCCTTGGGTCGGATATACTCGGGTCGGATTATAACTTAACAATGGGCTCGGAACCAAGCTCGGCGTTGGCCGCGAGGAAGAAATACATTCTTTCCCGCAGGCCCGCAGAAGGCTCGGATCGGCTAATACAGAGCGCGAAAGACCTTGGCGAACGGCGTTTTTTCCCAGGTAAACCCGGGTCCGGAACGTCCGAAATGACCGTAGGCAGCGGTCGGCTGATAGATCGCGCGCCTCAGCTTGAGCGAATCGATGATGCCCGTGGGCGAAAGATCAAACGTCTTCTGCGTGACTTTCTCCAACGTGGCTTCGGGAACTCGCGACGTGCCGCCGGTAAGGATGCGGACGTTGACCGAAACCGGCTTTGCGACGCCGATCGCGTAACTGAGCTGAACCTCGCAACGCTCCGCCGCGCCTCCGGCGACGATGTTTTTGGCGATCCAGCGCGCGGCATACGCCGCTGAACGATCGACCTTCGAAGGGTCTTTCCCGCTGAACGCGCCGCCACCGTGCCGCCCCATGCCGCCGTAGGTATCGACGATGATCTTGCGGCCCGTAAGGCCCGCATCGCCATGGGGCCCGCCGGTTACGAATCGCCCGGTCGGATTGACGTGGATGATCGTCTTGCGATCCATCAAATCGGGGCCGATGACCGGCTTGATGACATGCTTGATAATATCGGCGCGGATCTTCTTCTGGCTCACATCGTCCGAGTGCTGGGTCGAAATGACGACTGTGTGAACGCGCTGCGGGACATGATCCTCATTGTATTCAATGGTGACCTGGCTCTTGGAATCCGGCCGGAGGTACTTGAGTTTCCCCTCGTGGCGCAATCCGGCCAGGTGGCTGACCAGCTTGTGCGAAAGCATGATCGGCAGCGGCATCAGCTCGGGCGTTTCGCGGCAGGCGTATCCGAACATCATCCCCTGATCGCC
This sequence comes from Candidatus Sumerlaeota bacterium, assembly GCA_021772735.1. Classification (GTDB taxonomy): domain Bacteria; phylum Sumerlaeota; class Sumerlaeia; order MVZB01; family JAJFLK01; genus JAJFLK01. Next base: position 1,942 of record JAJFLK010000527.1, read on the forward strand.
CGCGCCCTGTTCCTTCTGGCGCGAGGAATCGACACCCATCGCGATATCGGGCGATTGACGATGAAGCGCGACAAGCACGGCGCAGCCATCGGCGTCGAATCCCATATCGCCGCCGACGTATCCGATCTTACGGATCGTATCACGGGCGATTTGCTGATAATCGACGTTGGCTTTGGTCGTGATCTCGCCGGCCAGCAGGACGAGCCCGGTGGAGACGGCGGTCTCGCATGCGACACGCGAATAGGGGTCTTTGCGCAGGCAGGCGTCCAGAATGGCATCGGAGATCTGGTCGCAGACCTTATCGGGATGGCCTTCGGAGACGGATTCGGAGGTGAATAGCCAGTTGGGCATGGGCGTTTAAGATCCTTTCGTGGTTGCGGGTCTTGCGGCGCAAATCAGGCACCGAAGGGCGACATCGGCGGGGCGGTCCCCATCGTTTGGTCGTCAAGGCCCACGCGAAGCCGGAAATCATAGCGCAGGAGCCCCGGCATTTCAGCCAAAATGTTCTCCTTCGGGGATCGCGCTGACTGCGAAGGGCCACTGGAGCACGTGCCATGAGGGCTTATCAAGGTTGGCGGGCCCCGCTTTGTTCCTCTAATATGACGGCAAGCCGCCACGCGCGCGGCTTGATTTAGCTGCGAGCGACTTGAATATGAATCCCGATGCCCTCAAAGCTCTCCTTGAGCAAGTCCGCGATGCCACGCTGGGCACCGACGAGGCTATGGAGCGTCTGCGCTCGTTGCCGTTCGAAGACCTCGGCGATACGAAGATCGATCACCATCGGGCGTTGCGCCACGGAGCGCCCGAAGTCATTTATTGCCCGGGCAAGACTCCGGATCAGGTCGAGCGCGCGATTCGCTCCCTGATCGGCGCCGGCCAGCGGGTGCTCGCCACCCGCGCGACCGAGGAGCTTTTCCGCCATTGTAGCGCGGCCATCGATGGGCTTCGATTTCATCCGCGTTCGGGCATCATCACGAATCTCGATCTTAAGGCCGATGCGGGGCGTGGGCTGGTCATTGTCGTCTCGGCCGGCACTTCGGATATCCCGGTCGCCGAGGAGGCCGTGCTGACGGCTCGGGCGTGCGGTTCTCGGGTGCGAGAAGTGTTCGATGTCGGCGTCGCGGGCCTACATCGGCTGCTCGCGCATACCGAAGAGATTCAGCAGGCTAAAGCGTTGATTGTCTGCGCGGGGATGGAAGGAGCGCTTCCGAGCGTCGTCGGCGGGCTGGTCGCCGCGCCCGTGATCGCCGTGCCGACCTCGGTTGGGTATGGCGCGTCGTTTGGCGGGATTGCGGCATTGCTCGGCATGCTGAACTCTTGCGCTAACAATGTCACGGTCGTGAACATCGATAACGGGTTTGGCGCGGGATACGTCGCGTCTCTGATCAACCTTCAATCGGAGCAAGCCGCAGAAGAGGCAGAAGAGGATGTGGCCCGAGCCGCCGGAGGCGAGCAGGCACACGAGTAACACCGGCCGGCATCAATCGCCGACGGCTCTGGCCTTCGCCGTGCCGGACTGAATTTCTTTCCAATAATGGCAGCGGACTTCATGGCCCTCGGCGGCGGGCGCAAGCTCTGGATCGACGGCGACGCAGTTCTCTTGCGCAAACGGACAACGCGGATGGAAGCGGCATGCCGTTGGATGGCTCGCGGGGTCCGGAACATTGCCAGGTATCGGATGGAGTCGCACCCCATCGCCGAGAGTCGTCAGATCGGGCACCGATTTCATCAGCCCTTGCGTATAGGGATGAAGCGGCGTGCGGAAGAGGTTCTTCACGTCCGCGAATTCGACAATCTGCCCGGCATACATGACGGCGACATCTTCAGCCGTCTCGGCGACAACGCCCAGGTCATGCGTGATCATCATGATGGCCGTGCCAAACTCGCGCTGTAGATCGTTCATGAGTCGCAGGATCTGCGCCTGCACCGTCACGTCCAGCGCCGTCGTGGGTTCATCGGCGATCAGAAGCTCCGGGCTGCACGCCAGGGCCATCGCGATCATGACCCGTTGGCGCATGCCGCCGCTCATCTGATGCGGGTATTCCTTCGCCCGCTGGCGCGCTTCGGGGATGTTGACGAGCTCAAGCATGCGCACGGATTCCTCGAAGGCCTCTTTGCGCGACGCGCCTCTATGAATCCGGAAGACCTCGGAGATTTGCGAGCCGATGGTGAAGACCGGATTTAGCGAAGTCATCGGCTCTTGGAAAATCATCGAGATGACATTGCCTCGGACGCGGCGCATCTCGCGCTCGGTTTGATCGAGCAGGTTCTTGCCGTGGAGCAGAATCTCGCCGCCGACGATCTTGCCCGGGGGATCGGGCACGAGGCGCAGGATGGAAAGCGCGGTGACGGACTTGCCGCAGCCGGATTCGCCGACGACCCCCAACGTCTCGCCCCGATGAATCTTGAACGACACCCCATCGACCGCCTTGGCGGTCTTGTCGCGCATGATGAACCAGGTCTTCAGATCGCGGACTTCGATGAACGGCGTTCTCGAATCGGCGGGCGATTCGCTTGTGGCCACCGCTGAGCCCGTTGAGGTGATGTCGGTATCGCTCATCAGATTGCTATCGCCCGCCTGCCGGATAATAAACTTGCCGGGCTTTGCCTGTTCGCCCTGGTCGGCCCGCACTTCGGGGCCCGATGATTGTTCGCGGCCACTCCAGGCAGTTCAAGCGTTTTTACTTCGCCGAGCGCTGGCGCCCGAGCTTGAACCTTGCCAGTGGCGCGCGCTTGGGGCAGTTTCCAAGGCACAGGCCGGAGCCATAGACGACCCATCGAACGCATTCTCCCCTCGCCTGCGGCATGCATTCATGATGAGCAAGAAACGCCCAGACATCTCGCTGCGCGAAGTTCAGCGTCACTCCGAGGGCGCATGGAACGCTCCGGCCACGGACAGCCTGACCGTTGAGGAGCCTTTGGAGCTACTCATTGGAGACAAGCCATTGGCGGTCATCATGCGCACCCCGGGCCTCGAGCGCGAGCTTGCCGTCGGGTTTTTGATCACCGAAGGCATCGTTAGCGAAGTCGCTCAGATCGAGAAGATCGAGGCGGTTGAAACTGATGCTGATAGTGCGAAAGATGCCGCTTCGGGCGAAGGCAACTCGCTGCGCATCCAGCTTGCGCCGAGGGCGGGTTTCGACGCGTCCAAATTCGAGCGACACTTCTACGCTTCGTCGTCGTGCGGGATTTGCGGCAAGGCTTCGATCGAGAACGTGATGTCGCTCTCTCGCCCGATTCGCGGCCGGTGGAAGATCGCGCCCGAGATCGCTCTTGAACTGCCCGAATCTCTGGGCGAATGCCAGAAGACATTCGGAGCGACGGGTTCCTTGCACGGCGCCGCGCTGGCAAATCTCGCCGGGCAAATCGTCCACTCGGCCGAAGACGTCGGGCGTCACAACGCCGTGGATAAGATCATCGGCATGGCGGCGATGGGATCGTGCGCGTCGTCCACGCTTGCCCGATTCGATTTCGACAGCTCGATCCTCGTCGTCAGCGGGCGCATCAGTTTCGAGATCGTGCAGAAGGCGATGATGGCGGGCGTCCCGATGATCGTCGCCGTTTCCGGAGCATCCTCGCTTGCCGTCGATCTCGCCGAGGAACGCGGCATGACGCTGGCCGGATTCACCCGCGAGGGCTCGATGACGGTTTACAATGGCGCCTGGAGATTCGAAAGTGAGCCCGAGAAGGCAATATAAATGACTGAGAGCGGAGCCAATACGAACGGCAGCGGACTGAGGCGTTGGGCGCCTTTCGGCGTGCTGGCGCACGGCAAGCCGCGCCACTTCCGCGAGATGGCGCGCGTTGTCTGGGCGAACCGCGATAACCTCCCCTACGCCTGGCGGATCCTGACGCGGGGCGTCTGCGACGGTTGCTCGCTCGGGCCGCGCGGAGTTCGCGATGACGTCGCGCCGGGCGTGCATCTGTGCCTCTCGCGACTCGGCCTGCTGCGGTTGAACACGATGCCTCCGATGGATGTCGATGCCGTCGCCGATATCGGACGCCTGCGAGCAATGTCCAATGCCGAGCTCCAGGCGCTCGGGCGCATTCCGTACCCGATGATCTACCGGCCGGGCGATTCCGGCTTTCGTCGGATCTCCTGGGACGAAGCGATCGATGTCGCCACCTCCGGCTTCACATCCACGTCGCCCGAGCGCATGGGATTCTTCGGCACTTCGCGCGGGCTCGGGAACGAGGCGTATTACGTTTTCCAGAAACTCGGCCGCCTGCTCGGCTCGAACAACGTCGATCTGGCCGCACGGCTTTGCCATGCCCCGACGGTCGATGCCCTGGCCGGCACGCTCGGAGTCTCCGCCCCGACCTGCTCGCTTTCAGATTTCATCGGCACCGATCTGCTGTTGCTATTCGGAACCGACCTGGCGAACAATCAGCCCGTATCGGTCAAATACATGCACTACGCCAAGCAGCGAGGAACGCGGATTTTCGTCATCAATCCGTATCGCGAACCCGCGCTCGAACGCTATTGGATTCCTTCTATCGCCTCCAGTGCCCTGTTCGGCACGGCCTTGATGGATGACTTTTTCCAGGTGCGGATCGGTGGCGATCTTGCCTTTATCAACGGTGTCTTAAAGCACTTGTTGGAGATTGATGGCCTTGATACTGGCTTCATCGCCGAGCATACGACGGGCTTCGAGGAACTGCGGCGTGAGCTTGAGGCTCAAAGCTTCGAAGACCTCGAAGAGGCCTCGGGCGTCTCGCGCCACAGGATGCTGACCTTCGCGCAGGCATACGCCGGCGCAAACACCGCCGTGCTTTGCTACAGCATGGGCATCACGCAGCATCGCAACGGCGTGGCGAACGTGCAGTCGATCGTCAACCTCGCGCTCTCGCGCGGGATGATCGGACGGGCCAAGACGGGCATCATGCCGATCCGGGGCCACAGCGGCGTGCAGGGCGGCGGCGAGTGTGGCGTCACCCCCGGCAAGTTCCCCGGCGGGTTTGCCGTAAACGATGAGAACGCTCGCCGCTTCGAACAATGGTGGGGCGCGCCGGTCCCCTCGACGCCCGGCCTGACGACCACAGCGATGATCCACGCTGCGACTGAGGGCAAGATCGACGTGCTTTACAACATCGGCGGTAACCTGGTGGAGACCATGCCGGATCGCGATTCCATGATTGAATGCTACGGCAAGATCGGTCTTCGGATTCACCAGGATATCGTTTTCAACACCTCGACACTCTGCGAGCCCGGCGAGGCCGTCCTGGTCCTGCCGGCGCAAACGCGCTACGAGCACGCCGGCGGTATTACGTCCACGTCAACCGAGCGGCGCATTCGCTTCTCGCCTGAGATCCCGGGCCCGCGCATCGCCGAGGCGCGCGCCGAATGGGAGATCCCGGCGATGATCGGACGCAAAGCCGTCGCCGGCGGAGAGAAGCTGTTCGCCTATTCTCGCGGCACCGCCGAGATCCGCGAGGAAATGGAACGGACGATGCCCGCGTATGAAGGCGTCGCCTCGCTCAAGGAGGCCGGCGATTGGATCCAGTGGGGCGGGCCGACGCTTCTCGAAGGCGGCATTTGCGACAATATGCCCGATCGTCGCGCGCGATTCACACCGCTCAAACCCGACCCCCGGAGGCCGCCCGAGGGGATGTTCGCCCTGACCACACGGCGCGGTAAGCAGTTCAATTCCATGACCTATGGCGAACGCGATCCGCTTACCGGCGCTCGCTCGCGCTCGGCCATCATCATTCGTGCGGTGGATGCCGAAGAACTCAGGGTTTGTGATGGCGATCGGATTCGCGTCACGAGCGAGATCGGCGCGATGGTTGGGGTCGTCCACATCGGCGACGTCCATCCGCGCACGGTCCAGGCATTCTGGCCCGAGGCGAACGTGCTCATCGCGCAGACGTGCGATCCCATCAGCCACGTCCCGGATTACAACACATTTGTCCGAATCGAGCGAATCTGACGAGGCGGCGCGCCGTCCGCCATCCACCTGCGGGCGAATTCTACGAACTCGTCCGTGTCGGTCTAGCTGTCTCGATCGGCCTGGGTATCGACGAAGTCTTTGAGCCCCTGCTTATACTCTTTTTTGAAATTGCAGCTTGTGTGGTTCGCGTTTGGAACGACGATGACCGGAACGTCAGGTCGGACTTTCTGCAACGGCCGGACGCGGTCCTCCAGGATGCTGTCGTTATCCCCGATGAGAACCGTAAACGGCACTTCGATGGCCTTCAGTTCGTCTTCGGTAATCTTGAGCCGATACATCGCCTCATAGATGGCCGTGGCGACGGCGTCTTCGCTATCGGGCGCCTGCCAGTATTCGGTGCCCTCGACGGGCTGCACCCAGCCCATGCCGCCGACGACGCCCGACCTGACCCGATCAGGGTGATCGACCATCATTTTCATCGTGATCATGCCGCCCATCGAATAACCCATGACATGCGCCGATTCGATCTCCAGGTGGTCGAGCAAACGGACGGCGTCATCAACCATGGCCTCGCCGTAGGCTTCCCTGTTCTCCGGCTTGTCGCTTTTGCCGTGGCCGCGGTTGTCGAGGGCGATGACCTGATAGTCCTTCTTCAGCATCCCAAAGACCCCCGGAATGATCCAGTTCCCGAAGTGGCTGGAGCCGTATCCGTGAATGAGGAGAACCGGCTCGCCCTCGCCTTCGACAATGTAATGGATGTTTACGCCATCGGAATCGAACGTTGCGCTCTCAGCAAAAGCTTCTGTTGATACTGCCGCCAATATGGCAGCGACCATGCACGAAAATAGAACCCGCTTCATTCTGATGCTCCTTGATGTTTTCACGCGGCCGATCTCCCGACGGCATTTATTTCGAACAAATTGACTTCCTAAATATGCCCTCGCCAGCCTAGCTGTCTCTATGGGCCTGGGAATCCACGAAATCCTTGATGCCCTGCTTGAACTCTTTCTTGAAGATGCAATTTGAGTGGTTCGAAGTCGGGACGATCACGACCGGCACGTCGGGGCGGACTTTCTGCAACGGCCGCACGCGGCTCTCCAGAATTCCATCGTTCTCCCCGATGATGATCGTGAACGGTACTTCGATATCCTTCAGTTCGTCTTTGGTAATATTAAGCCGATACATGCCCTGATAGACCGCCGCGCTGACGGTTTCCACGCCTTCGCGAGCGTCCCAATATTCGCGGCCCTCGACCGGCTGCACCCAGCCCATGCCGCCGACGACGCCTGACCTGACCCGGTCGGGGTGATCGACCATCATCTTCATCGTGATCATGCCGCCCATCGAATAGCCGACAACATGTGCGGATTCGATCCCGAGGTGATCGAGCAGTCGCACGGCGTCATCGACCATGTTCTCGCCGTAGGCTTCCTTGTTCTCGGGCCGGTCGCTCTTGCCATGGCCTCGGTTGTCGATTGCGATGACTTGATAGTCCTTCTTCAAAGTACCAACCGCGCCCGGCATGACCCAATTCGAGAAGTGGCTGGCGTTGTATCCATGAATGAGCAGAACGGGCTCGCCCTCGCCTTCGATGACGTAATGAATCTTGACGCCGTCCGAATCGAACGTCGCGCTCTCGGCCGAAGTCTTTGTTGGTACGGTCGCCAGGATCGCCGCGACGATGCACGAAAATAGAACCCGCTTCATTTTGATGCTCCTTGGTGTTCCGACACGACCGATCTCCCGGCGGCAGCCGTTTCGAACTATCGGAATATTGTCGCTCCACTGTGCCCAATCTACTCGGGGATGGATAGGCAAAAATCAGCTCGTTGCCCCCGGCCGCGAGTCGGGCTTCGGATTCGCCCCTCCTCATTTCGTACTTGATCGCGGCGTCGAATCCGGGTTAAGAAGTCATCAGAGTGCGACGATACCGGTGCGAGATCATGTGCCGGATCATGCGAGTCAGTTCGATCATGAATTTTCGCAAGACAGACCTTAACTGGCGGTGGTGGATCTCATAACGGGCGGCCACCGGCTTCTGACTCATACCCAAATATCGAAGTCCAGACGCGGCCTGCCCACGAGACGGTCGCGTTTTTGTTTCCCCGAAACCGTGGCCATCACCGGCTGCGGTTTTTCGCGTTTGGGACCTGGCCGCAGGCAAAAAGGTTCGGAATGATCTGAAGCACCCCCTGGAACCCCGATGGAGAACAATCCGATGTCAGCACTATCAATACGAAACCCCCGACCGCTCCGCTATCGAACCGCCGGAGGCGTTCGCGTCCGCCGTACGGCCACGGCTATCCCTGTGGATTCAGCTTTGGACGGCGCACTGACGAAACTGAACACGCATCGCGGCGCGGTGCTCGCCAGCGGATACGAATATCCCGGCCGATACAGCCGTTGGGACACCGCATTTGTCGATCCGCCGGTCGAGATCATCGCGCGCCATCGCGAGTTCGAGATTAACGCCTTGGGCGAACGCGGGGGCCAGCTCTTGGGGATCATCGGCGAGGCTTTGCGGGGGCGTGATTATCTTGCGAACCTGCGGGTGGCCGCGAAGTCTATCCGAGGCACCGTCATTCCCATGCCCCATTCCTTCCCCGAGGAGGCGCGCAGCAAGCAGCCCACGACCTTCAGCGTCCTGCGGACGATCATAAATCTGTTTCAATCCACCGAAGACAGCCACCTCGGCCTGTACGGCGCGATGGGATACGATCTCGTTTTCCAATTCGAGCCGATCGAGCTCAAGCATCGGCGCGATCCTGAAGCCGCCGATCTGCATCTGTTCATCCCGGACGAAATTATCGTCGTCGATCATCGCAAAGAGATTGCCTTCAGATACGAGTATGAGTTCCGCAAGGGCAAGTTCTCGACCGAGGGGCTCGATTCGGGCGCGAAGGGCAAGCGACTCAATCGCGGCAAACCGGGCCCGGTCCGCAGCGATCACAAGCCGGGCGAATATGCGCGCAAGGTTGGCGAAATTATCGAAGGTTGCCGAAAGGGCGATTTCTTTGAAGTGGTCCCGAGCCAGGTTCTCTCGGCCGGTTACGCCGGCACGCCGCGCGAGCTTTTCGAGAACATCCGCAATTCCAACCCGAGCCCGTACGAGTTCCTTATCAACCTGGGCCGCGAGCAATTGATCGGCGCGTCGCCGGAGATGTTCATCCGTGTCGAACCGCTCTGCGAAGGCGCCTTGGGCGCCGCGCAGGCCAATGGCGGCGGTAGGGTCCAGGTCGAATCGTGTCCCATCGCCGGGACCATTAAACGCGGGAGCTCACCCCTGGACGACGCGGACGCCATCCTGGAGCTTCTGAACTCCGAGAAGGACAAGGCCGAGCTGACGATGTGCACCGATGTCGATCGCAACGACAAGTCGCGCGTCTGCAAGCCGGGTTCGGTCCGGGTAATCGGCCGCCGGATGATCGAAAAATACTCGCGCCTTTTCCATACGGTCGATCACGTCGTCGGCGAATTGCGCGAAGGCTATGACGGTCTGGATGCGCTTCTGTCTCATATGTGGGCCTGCACGCTGACCGGCTCGCCCAAGCCCGCCGCGATGCAGAAGATCGAAGACCTCGAAAACTCGCCGCGTCAATGGTACGGCGGATGCATCGGCATCCTGCATTTCAATCGCAACGTCAACACAGGCATCACGATTCGCACCGTCCATCTGCGTGACGGCAAGGCGCGGGTGCGGGTCGGTGCGACGATCCTATACGATTCGGACCCCACCGAAGAGGAGCTCGAAACTCGGACCAAGGCCGAGGCGTTCATCAATGCGGTCCTTGGCAAGACCGGATTGACCCATCGCGATCCTTTTCGAGTGCCCCAGACCGGCCTGAAGCGCCAAGTGCTGTTCGTCGATAACGCCGACTCGTTCGTTCACACCCTGGCGAATTACGTCCGTCAGACCGGCGCCGAGGTCACGACGGTTCGTGCCCCGTTCGAGGAGGAGCGGCTCGAAGATATCCTCGGAGATTGCGAACCGGAGTATGCGCCGGATCTTGTGTTCATCTCGCCCGGCCCGGGGATGCCCCGGGAGTTTGGTGTCCCGGAGCTTGTCCAGGCTTGTGTCGATCGGAGTATCCCCGTCTTCGGGGTTTGCCTGGGGCTTCAAGGGATGGTTGAAGCATTCGGCGGCAAGCTGGGCGTCATGAAGCGTCCGATGCACGGCAAGATGTCTCGCGTCCTCTGCAAGAGCAAAGGCATCTTCGAGGGATTCCCGACCGAATTCGAAGCCGGGCGATATCATTCGATCTATGCCATTGAAGGGAAGATTCCGAATTGCCTTGAGGTGCTCGCCCGGACCGACGACGGCGTCGTCATGGCCGTCGCGCATCGCGATTACCCCGCCGCGGCGGTGCAGTTCCACCCCGAATCCATTCTCAGTCTGCGGGACGATCTGGGGCTTCGCCTCATCGCGCAGGTCGTAAAACTGCTGGCCGTTGGCAGGAGATCAACCAGATCCAAAGCAGGGAAGAAGCGGGCGAAGAAACGGTAGAAAACGGCGCGTCGCAACCCAGATCAGAAAAACATCCCGGAGGCCGCTCGTCCACTTTATCATTCGTCGGCGATCAGGTAGGATCGGGGCTCAATCCTGTGCGCGCGGACCGCCTGCGCGCTCCCCTTGTTCGCCATCGCCATTCCCGAAGCCCGATGATCCAACACGATCCCAGTGACAGTTTTGGCATGGGCGCTGCCCCCACCCGCCGGCTCGCCGGTTTCCTGGGTTGGCGTCTCGCGTTTCTTGGCGCCGTTTTTGTCGCCGTGATGGCGCTGTTCGGCGCGAGGATTTATTACATGATGGTCCTGCGCGGACCGTATTTCCACGAGCTGTCGGAGAATAACTTTCTCTATGAGCGGCCGATTCGCTCTCCACGCGGGCAGGTTCTCGCGGCCGACGGCACTCCGATTTGCCTGAACGAAACTCTGTATCGAGTCGAGATGGGCCCGTTCCGAATGAGCGAAGAGCGCATTGCCGAGTCGCTCTCGATGCTCTCCGAAATGCTTGGCCGACCTGAGCTCAACGACAAGGCCGCGCAGGTCATCAAGAAGAGACCGCGTTGGAAGCGCGTGACCCTCGTCGAGAACCTTGGGATTGAAACCGTCGCCCCCCTCCTCGAACGCCTCTATGCCCTGCCGGGCGTCGTAGTTGAGCCCGCATACAAGCGGACTCATCCCTACGCAAACGCCTTCGGCCACGTCACGGGTTACGTGCGGTCCGTGAGCCCGGATGAAATCGAGCGTTTCGGCGAGCGAGAATATCTGAGGGACGATCTGATCGGTAAGGCGGGCATCGAACGGCGGTATGAAGATCTGCTGCGCGGCCGTCATGGCACGGAAATATACATCCGTGATGCCCTGGGTCGTCCGCGTTCGAGCTACGTTGGCCAGAGCGCCGTGCGCGGTCACGATGTCGTCCTGACGATCGATCATCGGCTGCAAACGATCGCGGATCGCCTGATGGCCGGTCATGAGGGCGCGGCGATCGTGATTGATCCGAATGACGGCTCTATCCTCGCGCTGGTCAGCAAGCCGGATTACGACCCCAATAACCCGCTGCGAGGAGCTTCTTCGAGCGCGACATCGACGTATAACCGAGCGACTCGTGGGCGATATGCGCCGGGCTCGACTTTCAAGGTCGTGACGGCGGCCGCCGGATTGAATGCCGGTCTCCTGGCGAGCGATGGACATTTCTGTCCGGGGAACTTTCATCTCCCGAACGTGCGCCGTCCCTTCTGGTGCGACCGGCGCTGGGGGCACGAATCGCTCGATATGATTGGGGCGATTCAAAAGTCGTGCAATGTCTACTTCTACAACTGGGCCAACGAGATCGGGAAGGATCGCATGCTCGACATGGCTGGGGCCTTCGGTTTTGGGGGGAGAACCGGCGTAGACCTGGGATCCGAAGGTGCGGGGCTGCTTGCCCGCAAAGATCGCAAGCAGGTCTATCTAGGCTCGGTCATTCAGATGGGCATCGGGCAGGGAGCTCTGATCGCCGTGACGCCGATCCAACTGGCGAGCGCTTATTGCGCCATCGCCAACGGCGGGACGCTGTGGCAACCCCATTTGCTCAAGGAAGTTCGCACGGCCCACGGAGAGATCGTCCAAAGATTCGAGCCCGCCTCGACGGGTTCGCTGCCGGTAAGCGGGGAGGCGCTGGCGTCCATCCGGGATGGGCTGAGGCGCGTCGTGAAATTTCGCACCGGCACTGGATTCAAGATCGGCTTCGACCCCGATTGGAAGGTTTCAGGCAAGACCGGTTCGGCCGAAGTTGCCGGACAGGAGTTGACCAACGGCTGGTTTGTCGCGTATGCTCCTTCTGGGAAACCGGAGATTTGTGCGTTGGCGTTGATCGAGGCGGAGGGCCACGGAGGCTCAACGGCGGGGCCTATCGTCCGAGGCCTTTTGGAGGCCTACTTCGGCGCGCAGGAGGTCGGAGAAACCGACGGGGATCAGGGGGCCGAGACCGCCTCAGGGGTGGGAGATTCGTCTGCGGATGCGGAGGCTTCCGGCGCGGGATCGGTTCCGGATTGGGCGCAGCTCGATTGAACGAGTATGCAAGAGTTTGCGATTGCCGTGCCCCAAAAAGTTGCATGAATGAGGGCATGTCGACGGGGCGCAGGCGTGACGCCATAGGGAGATCTGGCCTAAACCCGATGGCATGAGTCTCGCTTTTAAAACTGGCAGCGGGGGGGGCGGCTCACCTAATTCCCGCGCTCACCCGACGAGGGCAGATGAAATAGGAGAGAGGTAGTATAGAAAAATGACGTTGCCAAAATACTTTCCGGATCCGCAGAAAACGCAGAAGCTGATCGACGATCTTCTGGGGCGGGTCCGCAAGCTTGATCCCGCTGCGAAAAAACGACTTGCGGAGCTTCTGGACGATGAAGCCGACCTGCCGATGCTCGACAAGGTTGAGCGCAAATATCGGGAGAAGGTCCAGACTTCGCTCTCGAAAATGGCGGATCGCGATTCGGCGACCGATCTGGGCAACGCGCTTCGCTCGCATTTCATCAAGAATCTGAATCTTCAGCGGTCGTATTTGCACACCGAAGTACGCAGAGTTTTGCATGATTCTCTGGCCGAAGAAGATCATTCGGTGCAGAGCGGAGACCTGATCTTCGAATAATTGAGATTGATATATCCTGGCCGCCCTTCTTCTTTCGTGGGCCCGTGTCTGGAACAAATCAATGGCCCGGTCTGTAACAGGACCGGGCCGTTGTCGTTTTAGGGTGTCGGGCGGAGCGAAGCGCGGTCAGCGATTTGCCGCCCGCATGCAGGAACGTCGCGAATCCATGAAGTCGATCAGCTTGCGGCGCGAATGAGAATGGTACGCCCGGCGGGAGTCGAACCCAAAACCTCCTGATCCGTAGGCGGGGTTCAAAGCGTTGAGTCCGCCCGTCTTAAAACGCATAACCTTGATTCATGAGCGCTTGGGGCACGCTGGCACACCCTCAGAACACGTCGAATACTCATCAAGATTTTGAACATTTTTGAACATCGACAATCCGAGGCTTCTGCCCTGCCTGTCCCGGACACCTGAAATTTTTCATTCATCTTGATCACTCT
>JAJFLK010000528.1 GCA_021772735.1 Candidatus Sumerlaeota bacterium
TACATCGCCCAGCCCCCGCTTTATCGCGTGAAGAAAGGCAAGAGCGAGAAGTATCTGGACCGCGAAGAGGACAAGGATCGATATCTGCTTGAGCTCGGTTACGACGGCGTGGAGATGGAATACACGGAGCGAGGCGGGAAGAAGCCGGTCGTGACTCTGGGCAAAAAGCAATTCAAGGAACTGCTTGATGACGTGATCGAGCTGAGTTCGCTGGCGATCTTTCTGGCGCGCAAGGGCGCCCCGCTCCCCGAATATCTGAGGCTCCGCGACGACGGCGGACGGCTGCCGCTCTATGCCGTGACCATCGGAGACGAGACCGAATACGCATATAACGAGAAGCAGCTCGCCAAACTCGTCGAGAAAGCCGACGCGCTTGCGACGAACGGCAACGGCGACGAGGGCGATCCCGAGCAGGGCGAAATGTTCGAGGGCGAGCCGAACGGAACCCCGCGGCCCAAGCATGATGTCATCGAATTCGTCGAAGCCCCCAAGATCGCAGATATCCTGGCTCGCGTCGAGAGGGCCGAGATCCCGGTGCATTACCTCGTCCACGAAGATATCGAGATCGACCCGAAGAATCCCTTCGATGTATTCCATCCGTTCGTCATGCGCGATGCGAAGGACAACGTCAAGGCGGCGGATTCATTGCCCCATGCGCTTGAAGTCGTCAAGGAGTTCGGTTCCAAGGGCGTTCAGATTCAGCGATACAAAGGTCTGGGCGAGATGAACGCCGATCAGCTTTGGGATACGACGATGAACCCGGACACCAGGCGATTGCTGAAAGTTCAGCTCGGAGATGAAGTAGGTGACGAGCAGATTTTCACGACCTTGATGGGCGATAAAGTCGAACCTCGGCGCCAATTCATTCAGGTTAACGCCGCCGGCGTGCGCAACCTGGATGTTTGAAATGTCTGAACCGGGCCCGGAGCCGGGATTGAAGAAACTGCTGAACTCTCTAAACCCGATAATGCGACACCCATCCCTTTAAGAATGTGGGCCACCGGCCCACACCGGACGATGACGGAGAACCTTGTAGATGAACAGTGAGCAGCACACCGCCGATATCGGTATTGCCGATGAACTGAAGAATTCGTATCTCGATTATTCGATGAGCGTGATCGTCGGGCGCGCCCTGCCCGATGTGCGCGACGGCCTGAAGCCCGTTCACCGGCGGATCATCTATGCGATGCACAGCGAGGGCCTGCTCGCAAACAAGCAGCACAGCAAGTGCGCCGGCGTCGTCGGCGAGGTTCTGAAGAGATATCATCCCCACGGCGACGGGGCGGTCTATGACGCTCTGGTCCGGATGGCGCAACCGTGGAACCTGAGGTACACGCTGATCGACGGCCAAGGCAACTTCGGGTCGATCGATGGCGATTCGGCTGCGGCATATCGTTACACCGAGGCCAGGCTCTCGAAAATCGCCGAGCTGATGCTCGAAGATATCGACAAGAACACCGTCAACTTCGTGCCCAATTACGACGGCCGAGGAAGCGAACCCTCCGTTCTGCCCGCGGCATACCCGAATTTGCTCGTCAATGGCTCGACGGGTATCGCGGTCGGCATGGCGACAAATATCCCGCCGCATAATTTGGGCGAAGTTATTGACGCCGTTCTGCACCTGCTCAAGAACCCCAAGGCGGAGACAGCCGATCTGATGCAGTTCGTCCAGGGTCCGGACTTTCCGACCGGCGGATATATCCACGGCCGTGCGGGGATTCGCGACGCCTACGAGACCGGGCGCGGCAAGGTGACGATGCGGGCCCGGATGATGACCGAGCAACTCAAGGGCGGACGAGAGTCGATCGTGATCATGGAGATCCCGTATCAGGTCAACAAGAGCCGTCTTATGGAAGACATGGCGCGCCTGGTTCGGGACAAGAAAATTTCCGGGATCAGCGACTTGCGGGATGAAAGCGATCGCGACGGGATGCGGATCGTCTGCGAACTCAAGCGCGGCGAGATCGCCCAGGTCACGATCAATCAGCTCTATAAGCATACGCAGCTTCAATCCACCTTCGGCATCATCATGCTCGCGGTTGTTGATGGACGGCCGCGATACCTATCTCTGAAAAGCATTTTGCGCGAATACATCGAGCATCGGCGCGAGGTCGTTGTCCGGCGCACGCGGTTCGAGCTGGACAAGGCCCGGCGCAGATTGCACATCGTCGAGGGCCTGCTGATCGCGGTTAAGGACATCGACGCGGTGATCAAATTGATCCGGGGCTCGGAGACGCCCGAGGCCGCGAAAATCGGTCTGATGGCGAAGTTCAAACTGACGGATGTCCAGTCCCAGGCCATCCTCGATATGCCTCTGAGGCGGCTGACCGGACTTGAACGCGAAAAGCTCCAGACCGAGCATACCGAATTGGTCGCGATCATCGAAGATCTGACGGCTATTCTGGCCGACCCGAAGAAGGTCCGAAGCATCATCGCCCGCGAACTCGGCGAGGTTCGCAAGAAGTTCGCCGATGAGCGGCTCACGGAAATCTGCGAATCCAGTGAGGACATGACGATCGAGGATCTAATCGCCGAAGAGCGCATGGTGATCACAGTCAGCCACGAAGGCTATATGAAGCGCACGGCGACGAGCATCTACCGCAGCCAGAAACGCGGCGGCAAGGGCTCGAAGGGAATGCAGACCAAGGCAGAGGATTGGGTGGAGGCGCTTTTTATCTGCACGACGCACAATCACATTCTGTTCATTACGAATCGCGGTCGAGCGTTCTGGCTGAAAGTTTACGAATTGCCGCAAGCTGGAAGGGCCTCTCGCGGGCGTCCTATCGTCAATCTTCTCCAACTCGAAAAGGGTGAGAAGGTTCAGGCGATGATCCCGGTCAAGGAGTTCAGCGAGGATCGATTCCTGATCATGGCGACGCGTCAGGGGCAGGTCGTTCGCAATCGTTTGAGCCTCTATTCGAAACCCCGCAAGACCGGCATCAAGGCGATCAAGATTGGCGCCGAGGATGAAGTGATTGCCGCTCGGCTCTCGAACGGCGAGCAGGAAATCTTCCTCGGATCGCGCCAGGGGATGGCCGTGCGCTTCAAGGAAGAGCAGGTGCGCCCGATGGGACGAGACGTTGCGGGTGTCCGGGGCATCCGGCTGCGCGGTGATGATGTGGTGATCGGGTTGGAAGTTCTTCGGCCTGGGTCGTCGATCCTGACGGTTTGCGAGAAGGGTTTTGGCAAGCGTTCCGAGGCGACTGAGTACCGGCTGACCAATCGCGGGGGCCTCGGCGTGATCAATATCAAAACAACCGATCGCAATGGTCCCGTCATTGCGAGCCTTGAGGTTTTCAATGAAGACGAGGTCATGATGATCTCTGAGCAGGGCAAATCGATCCGGAGCGCGGTCAAGCCGATGCGGATGATCTCACGGGCGACTCAGGGCGTCCGGCTGATTCGCCTCGACGATGGGGATTTGTTAACGGCCGTCGCTCGGATCGAAGAGGACAAGGATGCTCCGACTGATATCGAAGCGCCGCCTAGTGGCGGTGAGACGATCGAGGGCGAATAGATTGATGTCGGCATGGGCCCGCACTGTTACCCGTGGTCCGGCCGGCTTGATACGAAATTCCGGGAACCCAATCGCCTTGTTTTTTGTCGAATCCCCGTGCAGGCTTGAAAGCGCTTGCCGGGGACTATCTTTGTGATCATGCCGTCTGTTATGCCGAGCCCTTGCCCCCTTTGCATTCGCGCTGAAAGCCGAGCGCGGCGATGACGCGACGCGACTCCGAGGACATCGATCAATCTGCGCAGCGCAAACCGAGGCGCGGGCGCGGGCACCGATGGGTGCGCGGGCTCATTCGGATGGCCTTCGTTCTGATTTTCCTGGCGGCCGGGTTGGCCGTCGCCGTCGTCTTTTTTCCGCTCTCGTTTCCCTTGACTCGACGAGCCTTCAAGAGTCGCTTTGAGTCCGCCACGGGCCTTCGGATCGATTTCAACGGGGCGCGGTTCTCTCCGACACAGGGCCAGATCCTGTTGCAGAATCCGGCACTCTTCGACCCAGACCAGAACGAGTTCCTATTTGAGTTTGCGACGCTTGAGGCTGAAATCGATATCCGCTCGCTTGTGGGCGCCGTTCGTGCGCGATCGGGCGTCATAGACGTGCCTCAAATCACCATCTTGGGGCCTTTCCAGATTCGCGCCGAGGAGCGCGAGGGGCAGGTCCACCTGACTCGCAGGCTGGAACGCGCGATCGATCTTCTTCGCGCCCGGCGCGAGCAATCCGTAGATTCAGATTTTGAGGTCCGGCTCTCTCGGGTCGTCCTGCAAAGTTTCAATATATCGCTCGATAGGATCGGGGAGTCCGAACACAACCGAATCTTGACGGTGCATGATGCGGATCTCATCGCCCAGTTCGACGGCGAGTTTACGCCGCGCAATGTTCTGGTGACTGGCCAGGTGATCGGCAATGGCGGCTCCGCCGGGTTCAATGCGATCGCCAAGCCGCGGGCAGATCTGGACGAGATCACGATCGAACTGAATTCGATGCCGTTCGATTCTCGGTTGCATCTTTCCGCGCGGTTGCCGCTGGAATTTGCCACCGGAAGGGTGAAGCTGGTCGGACTTCTGCGGAGACAGCACGAGGGGCAATGGGAATTTTCCTCTGAAATGAGTCTCGATGAGATCACGCTGTTTGGAGCCGGCGTTCATGGCGTCGATCAGCATTTCGAAGAAATAGATATGTCGGTCAGAGTGGTCTCAGCCGACGACGGGCGGGCGCTCGCCGTGGAAGACGTAAGCTTTGAGAGCCATGAGGCATCGCTAAGCGGCGAGGGTTCGATCGCCCTGGTGGAACCCTTCGAATATGTCTTCGAGTTTGATCCGCTCGAACTGCGCGGGCAGGGCCTGGCAATGGCGCAGCGCGCGGTGCTCGGCAAGAACTATATGGCCCAGCCCGACCGGGGCAAGCTCCGGCTCAACGGGATGATCGCCGGCGAAGCGCGCGATCCGATACCGAGCCGCTTGCGGGGCACGATTCGCGTTGAAGACGTAAGTATGACGAGTCCTCAATTCCCTGAGCCGATCCGCGATTTGATGCTTGAAGCCGACTTCTCGACGTCAACGTTGCTGGTTCGTAAGGGCTTCGGCGTCGTGCAAGGCGTTCCGATTCACATCGAGGGCCTCCTCGAAGGGCGCATGGCCGCCGGCGAAATCGAACGGGCAACGGTGAAGTGGCAGACCGAGGGCGAGATCGAAGATTTGTCGGAGCTTATCTCGCAGACCATGGGGGAGGGTGAACCCCGGTTCAGATTCAAAGGCGATGTCGTGGGATCCGGAACCTTGAATTTCGAATATCCCGAGCTGACAGACATCAGCGGAATGTTCGAGCATGCGGAGATCAGCGGGGAACTGCGGCTCAATGGCGCGCAACTAACCATTGATGATTTCGCAAAGACGCTGCGCGATCTTCGCGGGACGGTGACGTTCACTCGGAATCAGGCTTCGCTTCGCGGGGTTTCGGGCTGGATCGATGATGCCGAGTTCAGACTCAACGGAACTCTGAGCGGACCTGAAATATTTTGGAAAGATTCGAGGCTCGAAGCGCAGGCCAATGTGACGCTGCGCCTCGACAGCATGGATCAGTATTTGAGCTGGTTCGACCTGGAGGCGCCCGATAGATTCCCGGACATCGACGGCGTGGCGAAGATTGAGGCCGACGTGAGCGGCCCCCTGGGCGAGCCTCGGGACCTTACTTACGCTGGGCGCGTTGTGATCGACCAACTGCGCGTTCCGTTCGAGGGATTCAAGGATTTCGGCGGAGCATTCGAGGCGGATCACCTTGAGCTGGGCCTGACCGACCGCGAGGTGACGTTGGATGAAGTCAAGTGCGCCTGGGGAGAGCTCGACATTCTGGCCGAGGGTGCTCTCACACCCGGCGCGGGAGAGTTCGAATTGAAGATTCAGGGCGATGCATCGGCTTTGAAAGAGAACCTTCCCAGGGCGGTGCGGACGCTCGACGTGCTGAAAGGCGAGATTTTTGCCGATCAGACTTTGAGTTTCTTCCGCATCGATTCCGAGGCTCAGCCGGCTGAAACGTTCGCCGATTTGATCTCTATGTATCAGGCCCGAAGCACGACTGATTCGACGAGCGTGGCCAATGCGGGGGGAAAGCTTTTTGAAGATTGGGATTGGCGCGCGCCGGGTGAAATTCGCCTGAACGGCGTCGATATCAGTTACGAAACAATGCCGGATTCGGCTCGATTGAGCTCGGTATACGGTCGGGCCCGATACGATCGAACTCGGTTTTGGATCGAGGAGCCCTTGATATTGCAGGTTGGCGAGAATTCTCGGGGCCTCGAGGTGACAAAAGCCGATATCCTTTACCCCAGTCCGACACACCCTTCAAAAATGGAATTCGCAGTCCGGGGCGAGTTTGCGTATCTGGACGATTGGATCAAACCCTGGAAGAAGCCCGCGCATATTGTATCGAGACCCGAATTGTCACCGTTCGATCCGCAGTCCCCTTTGCGCACGCGGATCGTCGTCGATGTCGGTACGCGACAGTTGTATTACAAAGGGGTCACGGGCAAAGATTTCACGGGCCAGATTATTTCCGAAAATGTTGATACCGGACGAGGCCGTTTGATTTGGCGCAACGTCCGGGCATATTCGACAAAAAGCGGATCGGTCATGTGGGATGGGCGCCGCATCACGACCCCGGATCGATCGCTGGTGCATCACAAACTCAAGTTTGAAAACTTCGATGTGAAAGACGCGCTGGCTGCGGGATTCGAGCCGCGCGATGATCGAGGCCTCGCCAGTGGTGAAGTGACCGGCAATTTGGAGTTGCGCAAGGAGGGCGCGCGCGATGAGCCTTTCGACGGGAGCGGGGAACTGCGGATCGAAAACAGTAGGTTCATATCTAATGCTGTCTTCAGCAAATTGGGTCGCGCCTTGAATGTGGATTTCCCGATCGTAGGTCGAGTCTTAAACATGGAAAAGGCATTCGAGAGCATCAGTTTCTCAAGGATCGAGGGCAAATTCGAGGTGGTCGATAACGCCGTCATCATCGATCCCGATGACCCCGTTCTCATGGAGAATCCCTCGGGCCTGCATCCTCTTAGCATGCGGGCCTCGGGCACCATTGGTCCGGAGCGGCGGCTGGGGCTGGTCCTCAAGCTCCAGTTTCTCCCCCTGGTTCGGAATATACCGCTTATCGGCGAGGTCTGGGGCCTTCTGACCGAACGAATCTTGCGCTATCGAGTCACGGGGACCATGGACGAACCTAATGTTTCGGTCGCAGCGCCGATCCTGCCCGTCGGCCAGCCGGACGAATCCCAATGACCTGAGCAGACCCTTTGCACGCCCCTTGACCCTCCATGGCACGCGAACGATAATCGCCGCTTCGGTCGGCTGGCCGGATCGTCGCCCGAGGCTCCTTCGGGGAGTTCTGATTCGCCCTGGAATCGGACGTGAACGGCGAATCGCTCACAAGGCAGACGCATGAAAATTCTATTCAAATACATCACGCGCGAGCTGTTTTACTTTTTCTTCGTCATACTCTCGATTTTTTGCATCATCCTGCTGGCAAAAGAGACATACGACACGCGGGACGAAATCCTCGACGATGACCCGAGGTGGTCCGATGTCATTCAATACATCGTTCTGAGCCTTCCGTCCGAGATCGTCGGCGCAGTCCCATTGACGGCGATGTTCGCAGCGCTATTTGCCGTTGGCATGATGGCCCGAAACCGGGAAATTATCGCCATGGTTGCCGCAGGTATTTCTTTTCGGCAGCTCCTCATGCCCGTTCTCGTATTCGGCGGGACGGTCACGGTTGGCGCGTTCGTTTTCTCTGAGTTTGTCGCTCCCGGAGCGCTCTACCGTTCGCGATATCTTTACGAGGTCCAGATCAAGGGCAAGAACCGATACACCTTCATTTACAACGATGAGATTTTGCGCAGAGGCGAGGGCGGAAGAATTTATAAGATGGCGAGCTTCGATGCGGAGAACGGCGTGATGAAGCGACCGACGATTCTGGAACCGGTTCAGGGCGGTGGAAATCTGAAGTGGAGGATCGAAGCCCGATCGGCTCGTCGAGTCACGGAGCCTTCGAGCGGGGGCACCGTCTGGGAGTTTGAGGATATGGAAAGATGGACGTTCGACGAGGACGGCGCCGCGAGGGTGGAAAGATTTGATGTCCCTTTCCGAATGCCGCTCGAGGACAAGCTCGGTGGTGTTCTTTCGCCTGAGAAGAAGGTGGAGGAAATGAATTTTGTCGAGATCTCCAACCTAGTCGACATCTACAAGCGCCAGCAAAACCCAATACTCCTGCCCTTATACCAGACGGCCTTCCACAAAAAGTTTGCAACGCCGATTGCCTGCGTCCTGCTTTCGCTTGTCGGGTTCGCCGTCGCCGCCGATCTGAGGCTCCGCCGCCTGGTCCTGGCCTTTACGTTCGGGCTCGGACTTGGGTTGTTCTATTTCGTGGTTAGCGAGGGCGTCGGAGGAGCCGGCGCGAAGGGCTTTGTCCCACCCTTCATTGCGGCCTGGAGCCCGGTTCTCGTTTTCAGCCTCGTTGTCTATGGGCTGATCTACCGTCTAAATCGAGTGCGTTAGAAAACTGTGGGTCCGGCATCCGCGACGAACGTAGACCGGATAAGCATTAATCCGCGCGGCAGCGGGAAGTCGATGTCCCGGTTTCAGACCGTAGCGACTCCGCAGCGCAGCTCCTCGGCGACGTTCTCAATGCGAGTGAGCATCATTTCCACGTTCGAAGCATCCTCGGGGTAGGAAAGTATCGAGAAGCGGAAATCGTATTCGTCATTCCGGACGATCGGTCCGAGGCGATCAATAACGATTTCTGCTCCCGTGCGTTCGGTCTCCGGCAGGATAAGCGCGACCTGCCCCTTGCCAAACTCCGCGAGGGTATCGGTCCGCCGGATCAGCGAGGCGCTGGCCTGCTGCCCGATGCGCCTGATTTGCCGCGTGAGTTGATTCGTCGAGGTCTGAGAGCGCGATACGAGATGGAGCACCGCGAGAGTCATGAAATGCCGATAGCGCTCGGATCGAAGCATTTCATTGCGCAGGCTGGAATGGAAATACGCCGAGGAGAACAACTCCGTCTTCGGATCGACGATGGTTTCTTTCTGCAGCCGCTTCAGATCGCGACGCAGGAAGAAAATGGATTCCTCCTGCTTGCGCAAAAGGTTGTCGTATTGCCTGAGTTCTTCGCTCGATTGAGATTGATCGATCACTTTATCCCCACTCCATTACGCCAAATGATGTCTTCCTGCCCGCTGGGCAAGCGACCATCGGCAAACTTGCCCGGCGCAACTGCGCAATGCAATTACGACCGACCCGTGGCCCGCGACGCATGATTGAGCAATCCTCGTGCCCTCGGATTCGGTTCACCCGGCAATTTGTCATCCTTAACCCAGGCGGGTCGTAAGGCACAATAAATCAGTCATGTAGATGGAAGATCACTCTGCAGGGCGTTCCCGAGCCACGTCAGTGAATCACTTCTGAACGGCGATTTGCGGCCTCAGGTTCGCAATAATTTTCACAAACCTCCCATGAAGTGAGCTGCCCGGTGCGCCCGATATCGAAATCGAGTATGCAAATTACTTATCTCATCGCCCGGCATGGACGATGGAGAGATCAGGAAGG
>JAJFLK010000529.1 GCA_021772735.1 Candidatus Sumerlaeota bacterium
ATCATCGGTCAACTCGGCGAGAGACTGGGGCCGCTGATCGCGCTGCGGATCGGAGGGGCGATCCTCCTGATCGGCGCGGCGGTGCTCTTTACGCGCCTGCCGGCGATACGTGCCTCGGTCCACGAATTGACGTCGGCGAGAATGTAGGGGGTGCGCCCCGCCAGCCCGATCCGCTGAAGCATGTCTTTTCATCGTCCTCGAATACGTCTAATGTGATGAGGCGTCCGCATGATCGAGATGTGATCGCGGGCCGTGCATAATACAAGTTCACCCTGGAAAAAGAACCGATGCCCACACACCTCCACCTCGATTGCTTCAACGGCATATCCGGCGACATGATGCTCGGCGCGCTGGTGGATCTAGGCGTGAACGTCGGCGAGCTCGAAGGACGGCTCAAGGGATTGCCGATCGGAGACTTCGGCCTGAGCGCTAAGAAGATCACGCGAGCCGGGATTGTCGGCACTCGCGTCCTCGTTCACCTGCCCGAGGGCGAGGATGATGAGGCCTCGGTTTCGGCGGATGAATCGGGCGACGCTTCGACCCCACCGCCGGTCAGGCCACCCCATGCCGATCCGACCGGGCACACACATGCCCATAGCCATGAGCACAAGAGCGGGGAACAAAGCGGCCAGCACGGTCATTCCCACGAGCACAGCCACTCGCATTCTCATGGGCATACGCACGCGGCGGCGGACTCAGCGGATCAAAGTGGAGACCCCGGCGGCGGAGCTTTCCACGATCACGCGCTCGTAAAGCCGCACTCGCACGACCACACCCATTCGCATTCACACGATCACGCACACGTCCGGCTCGGCGATGTCATCAAGATCGTGCGCGCGGCGGGCCTGAGCGAACTGGCGACGCAGCGCGCGATTGCGGCGTATCAATTAATCGCCGAGGCCGAGGCCCATGTCCACGGCTCGACGCCCGAAGAAATTCATTTCCACGAGGTCGGCGCGAACGACGCGATCATCGACATCGCCGGAGCGATGGTCGGCGTCGAGATGCTCGGGGCCGAGACGTTCTCATGCTCGACGATCACGGTCGGAAGCGGGACGGTGCGATGCGCGCACGGCATCATGCCCGTTCCGGCTCCGGCGACGGCCCAGATTTTGAGAGGCGCTCCGACCGCACCCGGGGCGATCGCCGCAGAGATGACAACGCCGACTGGCGCGGCCATCGCGCGCGTGCTGGCAGGATCGGCAATCGGCGCGGCGCCCGCCATGAGGACCGAATCCATCGGATACGGCGGAGGCAGCCGTGAATTCGAAGGTCATCCCAATTATCTGCGGCTCGTGCTGGGAAGTGTCGAGGCCGGATCGTCCGCTCTGGCCGACAGCAAACTGCCTGTGCAATCCGAGACCATCCTCAGCCTGGAGACCGAGATCGACGATATGTCGCCCGAACTGGCCGGATACCTGATGGAGAAGCTTTTCGAAGCCGGCGCGCGCGACGTGCATTTCGCGCCGGTGCAGATGAAGAAAAGTCGACCGGGCAACGGCCTGCGCGTTCTCGCCTCGCCGGATCGGCGCGATGCACTGGCCGAGATCATCCTGCGCGAGACTTCGACGTTCGGGCTGCGCATCGCCTCAATGGATCGGCTCTGCCTCACGCGCCGCGTGGAGCGCGTGGAGACGCCGCTCGGTGAGGTCGCGGTCAAGATCGGCATGTGGGGCGACGATATCCTGAAGGTGAGCCCCGAGTATGAAGACTGCCGCCGGCTCGCAGCCAAGAGCGGTCGTCCCCTGCGCGAAGTGTTCGACGCGGCCCGCCTCGCCATCGACGCAAAGTTTTTCGAGGCGGAATAGCGCTGGGCGTGAAGGAACCTGCATGAAACAGAAAATCATCCTTGTCGCCGGGTTTCTGATCTCGGGATTCTTCCTCTTCAAGGTCTACACTCAGATCAACATCGACGAATTGTTGGCGGCGTTGGGCTCGTTCAATCTGCTGTGGCTGCCGCTGTGTCTGTTCTTGTTTTACTACAGCATGTATCTGCGCGCGGTGCGTTGGGCGCTCTTCTTCCGGCCGAATTATGAGTTGACCGGCTCGGACCTGTGGCGGCCGACGATGATCGGCTTCGGATTCAACAGCTTCCTGCCGCTCCGCATCGGCGAATTTATCCGAGCGACTCTTGTCGGGCGTAAATATGAGACAGGTTTCGCGACATCTATGGCGACAATCGTCACCGAGCGCCTCTTCGATAGCGTCACGCTCCTGGGCTCTCTGGGGATCACGCTCGCTCTGCTGCCGCCGATCGATCCGGCCACGACCGTGGAGTTCTGGGGCTTCACGATGAAGGGCTCGCAACTCGGCCCCCTTGTCACAAACATCGAAATCCTCTGCGGCGTGATGATCCTCGGAGTGGGCATGTTCATGATCCCCGCGGTCCCCAAACTCTGCATACGGATCGTCTTCGCCCTGCCGGGTCTGCCCCACGGCATCCGATTAAAGCTTGAGCAATTCATCGAGGGCATCGCGCGCGGGCTGGAATCGGTTCGCGATCCCAAGACCTTCGCCATGATCGTCCTCTATTCGCTTGCGATCTGGGTGCTGATCGCCGCCTCGAACCTCGTGCTGGCCTGGGGGTTCGTGGGCCTGGAGGAGATGAACCTGCTCCACTCGATCGCGATCGTCGCGCTGGTCGCCGTGGCCATCGTTGTGCCGGCCGCGCCCGGATACTGGGGGCTTTTCGAGGTCGGCGTATTGTTCAGCCTCGTGGTGCTCGGGATCACCGAAGATCAATCCATCGGAGCGGCTTACGCAATCACGATTCACCTCGTCCAGTGGGCCCCGATCGTGGCGCTTGGACTTTATTACTCAGCCCGCGAGCAGGTCAGTGTCGGCGCGATGAAAGCCGAAGCGGACACCGGGGCGCCTGGACCCGAGTAAGCCACGGGGCGCTGCGTGAGGATTTCACTCAAAGGCGAGAAGAATAAAGGCAACCACAGATTACACAGATTTGGAGAGCAGCGAACCCCGGGGATCCAGGCAATGACCCGAAGGGCCTATCACCATTCTCGAATCTGTGTAATCTGCGGTTGCGTCTTCTCTTCTTTTCTTCTTCGCGGCTTTGCGGCTTTGCGTGAAATCAAACTTTTTGCCCTGACCCCCGTCATGCGTTTTGTGGCGTTCCCGCATCTGAACTCGGGCCTGAACCCGACAAATCGCTTGGCGGTCTGCGCGGTTTGGGATAATCTTTACAACGGTTGAAAAGACCCTCGCAAAGGCGCGTCATGGCTTGGTTTAAGAAGGAAAAGTACACCACCCTCAAGCGTGCGAAGCAGAAGACGAAGGTCCCGCCGGGGCTGGTCGTCCGGTGCCCCGCGTGCATGGAGCGCGTGCTCAAGAAGACATGGGATGATGCCCTGCATGTATGCCTTCACTGCGGACATCACGACAGGCTTGGCGCGTGGGAACGCATCGAGCAGCTTCTCGATGCCGGATCTTTCGAGGAACATGATGGCTCGCTCGGGTCGGGCGATCCGCTTGAGTTCCGCGATACCAAGCCATACAGCGCGCGGCTCGAAGCCGCTTGCGAGGCCACCGGGCTGAACGAAGGCGTCGTCTGCGGCATCGGGGCCGTCGAGGGACGGCGGATATCCATCAGCGTGATGGACGTGAATTTTATCGGCGGGTCGATGGGCTCGGTCGTCGGCGAGAAGATCGCCCGATCCATCGAACGCGGCATCGAACTCGGCCTGCCCGTGCTGATCGTCTGCGGATCGGGCGGCGCGCGCATGCAGGAAGGGATTCTTTCGCTCATGCAGATGGCGAAGACCTCGGCCTGCGCGGCTCGCCTGGCCGAAGCCGGGCTGCCTCTGGTCACTCTGCTCACGGACCCGACCACCGGCGGCGTGACGGCTTCGTTTGCCATGCTGGGCGACGTGATCATCGCCGAGCCAAACGCGCTGATCGGGTTTGCCGGGCCCAAGGTCATCGAAGGGACGATCAAGCAGATCCTTCCCGCCGGCTTCCAGCGCTCCGAGTTCATGAGCGAACATGGGTTTGTCGATATCGTCTCGCGGCGTGCTGATCTGCGGCCGACGCTCACAAATATCTTTTCCATCCTGATGCACGCCCGCGAGGCGGCCCCTCGCAGCGCGGCGCCGAAACCCTCCACAGGCAAGCTTGCCCTTGATGCCACGCCGAGCCGTGTTTAGTCTCACAGGCGGCAGGGTGGGCTCTGCCCACCAAGGCATCTTTGGCAGACTGTCTTTCTTAGCTTCAGGGCCCTTGAGGGGTTTTGAGATCCAAGGTCGTATCGCGCGCATGACTACTCCCAATCAACCACGACGAAACTCCAGAGGGCGAAGCCATAGGAGCAAAGATTCCGAGGCCTCCGGGCGTTCCGGCGACGCCCACACCTCTACCGAACCGGATTCGTCTCGCGCGCTCGTGATGACCGTCGGCATTCCAATTGATCCCAAAGTCGATCTTGCGACTTCCCTCGCAAGCGACGCAAAAACCATCGGGCCCGAAGAGGTCGTTCTGGTCGCCTCTTCGCAGAGCCTGCGCAACGCGCGGCGCATCCGCGAGATGCTGGGCATCGGCAAGGAGCGCTGCCAGATCATCGAACTGAAAAGCCCGCACGACCTCGAAGACACGTTCCGCAAGGTCAACGCCGCAATCGAACGCCTGCGCGCCAAAGGCATCGGCCCCGAAGAGATCGCCATCAATTTCACCTCGGGCACGAAGATGATGGGTTCGGGCACGGTGCTCTCGGCCGTCTTCAACCGCTGCAAGGAACTGCGATACCTGACCGGCGCCGAATCGGGCGCCAAGCGGCAGCGGCTTATCAAGACGACACCCAACGCCGTGTTCGCAAGTCAGGATCTGACTCGCGGCATGAACCTCATGCGGCGGCTGATGTTCAGCTCGGCGCAGACCGTGCTCGCCGGGATCGACGACTCCCTGCTCACCGAGAAAGGGCGCGGCGTCCGCGAGAGCCTCGTGCAGCTCGCCGGCGCCTATGCGCATTGGGAAAACTTCCACCCCGGTCGGTTCCTCGAGA
>JAJFLK010000530.1 GCA_021772735.1 Candidatus Sumerlaeota bacterium
CCCGAAACACTCACTCCCGACCTGTCATTGAGTGACTCGCCGTCGATCGCGAATCCCCCGGTGCCGGCCGTAATGTCTGTGAGCTGGATCATGGAGCTTGCCGCCGCAGGCCCGGCACTGAACCCCGCCACAACCGCCCCGGCGACCAACGCGGCGAAACGAGCCTCGCGCACGACACGCAGGATCCAGGCATTTTTGAGGGTCTGCCCCTTTATGGTCTGCATGGTCTGGCCGATAAGCTCGCGGACCCGACGCCGTAGGCCCCGCCGAGTCCCCCGCCACGTCTCCGTCGCAGCCGCGTAGATCGCCTGGCGGCACTGGCGGATCAGGCCGCGTTCAATTGGGGCGCGTTCGATTGGGGCCCGCCGGGTCGCGCTGGTGAGCACTAATTCTCGTCTGCTTGAATATCGCATGGAGCACTTCTTCCCTCGTGATGAATCGGGCTGAATTCGATGGACTCGTTCCCGGACCCTCGGCCTGGCTTGCCGTACATGCGATCCCTCGCCGCTGCATGCTATTGGCCCTTACTTTAATCAACGCTGAGGAGACCGAAAAAGTTCCTGAACCCTCAAGAAACTGAAAAGAGGTATTGAAGCCGAGAGCGCAGAGACGCAAAGGCGCAAAGAATTGAGGAGAAGGAAAAGATAAAAGTGAAAAGCGGACAGGTGTGAACGCTGTTCACCGCGCCGGAGAATTGGTATGCTCCGGATCGCCCGGGCCGGATCCGAGGTCCGAATCCGGGCGAGCTGGAGTTGAAGACAAAAAGGCAACGGCGGCGAGGACAGACGGGTATGGCAACAGAATCTAATCCAACGCAATCCGAAGGGGGCGCGCAAGGCAAACCGGCCGGAGGCAGGCCTGGGCGGCGGTGGCTCAAGGTCGTCGCGGCCATGTTGACCGTTGCGGGCGCAGCTCTGATCGCCGGGGCGTTTTACGTTCAGACCGAACATGCGTTCAAGAATTTCATTCTGCCCGCGGCGCGCAAGGCGAGCGGCGGCGAGCTGAAGATCGCGCGGGGGCACGTGACGCTGGGCGGGCGCGCCGAGTTTATCGGCATCAGTTTCGTCGATGAAGCAAGCGGGCTCTATTTTCTCGTCGATGAAGTGAATATCGAGGCCGATCCGGCGTCATTCGTTTTTGGCGATCGCGGCCGCGTCCGGCTGGTCCAGGTGCGCAATCCCGACATCACCCTCCACCTTGAGCCCGGAGGCCCGGACGCCGCGAACCCCGAGGGCGTGGCATCCGGAGGTCGCGATGGTGAGGCCGCAGGCGAAGTCCCCCGTAGCGATGCGAAGGCGGGCGAGCTGCAAATCGAGATTCCGATCGACCTCGATAAGCTCACCATTGAGGGTCTGAGCGTAAGCGTCGTGAGCGGAGAGGCGACACAGTTCGCCCTGGAAGGAGCGACGCTCACCATCGACGGGCTCGAACGCGGCCGCACAGCAAGCATCAAAGCCGACGGATCTTATGAAATTGCGCCGGGCGATGCGGGCCGCAGCCGCGTCGGGACGATGTCCGCCAGCCTTACCGTGAGTCAGGATGCCGTTGACGGCGGGTCTGGCAAGCATGGGCTCGCAGCGGCGGGCGATTTGAGGGCAACCGCTCTGCGCCCGGCTGTCGGCGGCGGCGCGCCGGGATCCCAGTTGGAATTCGAGGCACGCCTGGATTCGACCGTGGGGCCCGACGGCACGACGGATGGCGAGCTGCGGTTGACAGCCCGCCGTGGCTCGCAAGGCGTCGGGCAGGCCGTCGCAACTGTGCGTTACGTTCCCGAGCGCGACGAGGGGTCAGCGTCGTTAGCATCCGGCCTCGACGCAATACTTGAACTGAGCCAGATCGGCCCCGACTTCGTCAATCCGTTGATGGCGGCATACACAGAGGCGCAGTTCGAATCGGGCCAGGTCGATGCCAGGATCGAAATCCATAAGACTGGTGCGGCCATCGATGTGGACAGCGGCGTTCATGGTCAGTTGTTAAGCGTGCGTGCGACCCCCGGTGAGCCCGCAACGCCCGCACTCGACGTCAAGCTAAAACAGGCGGCGACATGGGACTCCGAGGCTGAGGAATTGACGGTCAAGCGATCCGAGATCGAAGCGATCCAGGATGGCATGCAGTTGGTCTCTGCGCGGCTCGACGAGCCGATGACCTTACGCGCAAGCGCAGCCGGCGAACCGGCGGGCGAAGCGACCGCCGCCGTCGGGGAGAACGAGCAGAGCGAGGCGCGGTTGACGATCGAAGTAAGCGGCCTGTCGGTTGAGCAGGCGCGGCCGTGGATGGCTGTCGCGGGGTCCGATGCTTTGGATCGAATCGAGGACGGAAAGATCACGGCGACCATCGGCGTGCAGGTCGCCGATGCAGGAGACGCAGTCGAGTTCAGCACGGATTTTGATATTAAAGAACTGCTGATTCAAACTTCGGACGATAGCGCCGCTGAAGATAGCGGCACCGATGAGGCCGGTGAAGCTCAGGGCGAAGTCGGCAGCAGCGTTGCGAAGGCGGACGAAGTCATCGGGCCGTTTGCGATTAAGTATCGCGGAGCCGTGCGGCTCGAAGAACTCACGAAGCTGACGTTCAAATCCGGTGGCGGGCGAATGGGCAAGGGACAGGCGTATCTCGGAGCGGGGTCGATTCGGGGGACGGTCGACTTGGAAACCGGGGCGTTGAATTTGCGCCTCACGGCCGACACCGAGAACATCACGCAGTTTGTCACGGCTCTCGGCGTCTATGAACCCACCGAGCCGAAGCGGCTCGCCAAAGGCGGATTGGGTCTGACGCAGACGCTGAGTCGCGCCGACGCGGATGCGCCACTGGCGCTGGTCACCGGCTTTCAATTGCAAAAGATCGTACTGATTAACGAATTCGGCGAGTCGATCGTGCCTTCGATGGAGGGCAGAGTGCGGTTCGTGCTGAATGCCGATTTGACCGAAGTCGATGTGGAAGAAGCGACGGCGAGGATCCGTGGCGCCGGGCGCGATAGTCCGGATACGTTCATCAAAGCAAGCGGGCATTGGCCGCTGGTGAGCACTGACGATCTCGCTTCGGGTGAGGTCCAGGTCGATCGTGGTGGCGAGATGACGATCAGCGTGCGCGGACTCGACGCGGCCCCATACATCGCTTGGATGCATTGGGCTGAGGAGGAATCGCTGGGGCAAGTCCCGGTCGAGGTGGATTGGAAAATCTCGATGGACGCGCGCGGAGAGAAAATCATGTTCGACGGCGAAGAGCGGATCGGGCCCGTCCAACTGGCGGGTGGCGAGGTTCCGGGCGAGAAGCTGAACGTCAAGGTCCAGAACCGCTTCGAGAAACTCGACGAACAGATTCGCGGCATTGTTCTGGATCTGGCCGGTGGGCGCGGCGGCGGGAAGAAGGATCACGCTCGCCTGACAGGATACGTCGAACTCGGCGAGCGGCCCAAGGTTAAGCTGCGCGGCGAGATCGAATCATTGGACGCCGGATTCCTGAGTGACTTGAAGACGACAATCGAAGGTGCGCCCGAAGCAGAGGCAAGCCCGGATCCGGATGCGGAGACACCCGTGGACCCGGTGATTGGCGATGTTTCGGACGCTTCGGATCTCGAGGGGCCGGACATTGAGGGCAGCCTTGAGCTTCCGTTCGATCTGGATGCGGAGCTCAAAATCGGCAGTCTTGTCTGGCGCGATTTGGAGATCGAGGCCCTGGCCGCGACGGCCAAGGGCACAGGCGGAGAGTTGGCGGTGGCGGTCGAACCGTTTTCAATTGCCGGCGGAACGCTCCAGGGAACATTTGACCTGGACGTTGCCGGAAAGGAGCGAACGGTCCGATGGAATGCGGAGGGCGCCGGCGTGGCATTGGGGCCGGTGTTCGACGCCATTACGCCGGATAATCCGGATTCGATGACCGGCAAGCTGACGTTCAGCACGACCGGCGACGCCCGCGGCACGCCGCAGACCGTGACGCAGAACCTGAATGGCGACGTGAAATTCGCCGTGGCGGACGGCCGCTTGCTTCGATTGAAACTCCTCGAATATATTGCCAAGGTCACGCGCGTCGATGAATTCAACAACATGATATTCAAGAAGCTCAATGGCGACATCGTCATCGAGCGGGGGGTTGCCCGGTTCGATAACATCAATGCGACTGGACACCTGACGCAACTTTCAGCCAAGGGCCAGGTCGATCTATCGCGCGAGACGGTGGATTTCGCTGTGGTCCCACGGGTTGGGCCGAGGCTGGCGGATAAACTCGGCGGGATCAAATACACAGGGCCGGTGCTTGAAACGCTGGACGGATTCACAACGCTGCCGATGGC
>JAJFLK010000054.1 GCA_021772735.1 Candidatus Sumerlaeota bacterium
AGTTCGCGGACATTGCCGGGCCAGGCGTGAGCCTGGAGAAGGCGCAGGGCCTGGCGATCGATCGAGTGCGCCGCCCCGGGCATGATCTGCCGGAGCCGCTCAAGGAAGTGGCGGGCCAGCAGCGGGACATCCTCAAGGCGATCACGCAGAGGCGGGAGCGTCATCCTCGCGACGCGGATTCGATATAGAAGATCCTCGCGGAATCGGCCTTCGTTGACGAGCTGCCCGAGATCGTGCTGAGTCGCCGCGATGATTCGGATATCGACTTTGCGCGTGCGTGTCTCGCCCAGGCGAGTGATCTCCCGCTCTTGCAAGACGCGCAGAAGGCTGGTCTGAACGTCCAGCGCGATATCGCCAATTTCGTCGAGAAACAGTGTGCCGCCCCGTGCCGCTTCGAAAAAGCCTTCCTGGTCGGCCATCGCGCCGGTAAAGGCTCCTCGCCTGTGACCGAACAGCTGGCTATGGAGAAGCGATTCGGTCATGGCGCCGCAATTGATGGCAATGAATGGGGCGGCGGCCCGAGGTCCCGCGGCGTGGATCGAGCGCGCGACGATTTCCTTGCCCGTCCCGGTTTCGCCGTCGATCAGTACGGTCGAGTCATACGGCACAACCTCGCGAATCTGCGCGAAGAGAGCCTGCATCGCAGAGCTCTGGCCGACGATTCCCTCTAATCCGGAGGGCGTTTCGCCAAACGAAGGCGCAGTGGTCTGGATGTTGTGCTCGACAGGCGACGAAACCGAGCGATGGGCAGGATGCTCGAAGCTAATGCCGGAGATCTCGCCACTTTGCGCTTCGCGGGAGAAATGGTGCGACCATACGCCAGCGCTGCCTTCTTGAGTTTCGCCTGAAATTTCAACCCTCGGCCGCTCGCCGCAAAGGACAGGACGCAGACGCTCAGCGATTTCAGGATGCAGAGTAAGAAAGCTTCTGCCGACAAGATCATCGCGCGTTGGGAGGGACGCGCCGGACGAGATATTCTCAACGTTCCGAATGACCCCCTTGCGATCGAGCCGCCAGGTGGTTGCCCCAAGACACGCGAGCATGAAATCAGAAAGCTGTCGGGTTCGAACCAGGGCATCGGCCGTCGCGATATGCTCGGTCATATTGAGAACGGTGCCCAGGACTCCGGTCATCTCCCCATCTCCATTGCGGATGACGCGCGCAATGGTCCGAACCCAGGCTGCCTGGCCATGCTTGCCAAGCGTTCGGAAATCCATTTCGAAGTCTTCGCCGCGAGCCACGTTTTCGTACCAATTTTTGATAACCTGCTCTCGGAAGTCAGGATGAACAGGCTCAGCCCAGCCTCGGCCTTTAGCTTCTTCCTTTGAGTATCCGGTCGCCCACGTCCATCGCTCGTTCACAAATACACAGTCGCCGCCAGCGTCGCTCTCGAAGATACCAACCGGAGACAGGTCCGTCAGGCAGCGGAATTTGTCTTCGCGTCGGCGCATGAC
The DNA here is from genome assembly GCA_021772735.1 of Candidatus Sumerlaeota bacterium. Lineage (GTDB taxonomy): Bacteria > Sumerlaeota > Sumerlaeia > MVZB01 > JAJFLK01 > JAJFLK01. Next base: position 1,455 of record JAJFLK010000054.1, read on the forward strand.
CTCCTCGGCTCGAACCTGATCCGACACGTCGAAGACGAAGGCTATAGTTCCATCAATGTCTCCCCGCGAGTTTCGGTAGGGAACCTTGTTTGCCCTGAAATACTTCGTATCCCCATTGGGCATTCGAACCTTCTCGGCGCCGCCATAGACGGGCTTTTCGGTTCTATAGACTTCCTCGTCGTAGGCCTTCATGCGATCGACATAATCAGGCAGAAAGTCTTCGACAGGCCGGCCTTCCATCTCATCGATGGGCAGTCCGATCGTATCGGCCACGATCTGATTGACTCGAACGACTCGATTGTCCCGATCCTTGATAACGACCATGGCCGGCACGTTATTCAGGATAAATTCCTGCTCATGAGAACGCAGGGCGAGCTGGTCTGCGGTGAGCCGGTGCTTTCGGACCTCCAAGGCGATCGAAATGCAATCCGCCATCGAGGCCACGAAGGAAATATCGTAGGTGCGCCAAGCACGCGGACGCTCGCGATGGATCGCAATGATAAGCCCTCCGAGGCGCGCGTCGATACGGATCGGGGCGCAAATGCACGCTCCGGCTCTTAAAGTCGAGCTATAACGCTTTCGGATCTCGGCGTAATTTTCGTCCGTTGCGAAATCGAACGCCGGCAGCGCACGGCTTTGCTCAAGCGACTGGAAGAATTTTGGAGTGGCGTCCCATCCCGAGAGGGCGGGAAACGCCCCGTGCAGCGAACGATCGGCCTGAAAGTGATCGGCGATGTTTAGCTCAGAGCGATCCTCGTTGAACAGGGCGATGATAACGTCATCGACATTGAGTGTAATCGACACCTCCTCGGTGACCTCGCGCGCCAAGGTGTCGAACGTGCCGTGATACAAGGATTTGCTTCGGGCCAGCGAAGCAAGGGCGTGGTTCTGGCGGCGCAGGCGATGCTCGCTTTGTGCCGTGTGCTCGCGGGTCTCTTCTCGATCGCTGATGTCGCGTGTCACGGCGCAGATGTAACGCTCGCCGTCGAGTACGAACATGCTGCAATGAGTCTCGACGGGAAACCGCCGGCCGTGGCGATCGACATGCATGGTCACGAGCAGATCGTGACCCTCATGCGTGAGCCTCTTCCAAAACAGACGGAAATCTTCAGCGGAAACAGCCGAATCCAGACTCATGATATCGAGATTCAGAAATTCTTCGCGCGTGTAGCCATACAGGTCGCAGGCCGCCTGATTCGTGAGCACGAAGCGCCCCGTCGAATCGATGTAAGCGGTCGAATCAGGTACGCGGTCAAGGGTGATCGAGGCATTCCCCAAAGCCTCATAGATCGCCGCCGACCCATTTCGATTCTCAATTGGCAATATCTTGACTGCGCCCATTTCGCAAAGCCCCCCTGGCTGCTCCGGCGTCACTGACGATAGCGTCGTCTGAGGAAGACCGATAAACGAATGATGGCCCCGGCTCACCGGCGTTATCGCCTCAAACCTCGCCCACTTAATTTTTGCATCCGGCCCACCTTCTTGCCCCGATCTTAGTCTCTTTCGACTAATAATTCAAACAATTCGGGCCGTTCGGCCCTTTTCGCCAACTCTTATGTAAGAATCCGAGCCTCAGTTGCGCCGGCCAGGCAGATCAACCGGGCGGGGCGGCGTCTTGATCGAGCCCGGCCCGGGGTCGCCCAGCGTGTATGACGCAACGCGATGATGATGCGCCCCGGAAGCTTGAAGCTCGCTGCGGAAGAGGACGACTTCGGCACATTCGAATTCGCCGGACTGGAAACTCTCATGCGATCGGACGACCTTGTGCGCGGCTTCGATCCCCTTGCGCGACCGAAATCGGGCAAGAGTCAGATGAGGGCTGAACCTGGTGCGCGAGGGTTCGTATCCATGCTCGCACGCCATCGCCTCGAAATCGCGAGCCAGAGCGCGCATGGCTTTGACGCGGCCCCGCACGCCCGCCCACAGCACGCTCGGATTACGCCAGTGCGGGAAAACTCCCAGTCCGGCGGCTTCAATCAGAATCGGGCCGTGCCGGCGCGCGATCTCCCCGGTGGCCGCGATGAGGGCGTTGATTCGTTCCGTCGACGTCGCGCCCAGAAAACGCAATGTTAGATGAATCGTCTCAGGGCTGACCCATTTCGGGTGGCAGGGCGTGAAACCGAATCCAGTCTGCAGGTTCTGCGACAGACGCGTGACGCGTTGCAAAAGACCCTCAGGCAGAGGCAACGCGATGAACAGGCGGACCGCTTCGACCGGCCCTGATTCTTCCGCGCTCGGGGGCTCCTCATTGGAAATCTCGCTCAAGGCCTCGGATCCCCCGCTGGTGGATCGGTCGCCGTCATCCCGTTGCCGCTCGACGATTCGGATTGTCCGATGAGCGCCCGATAGGCCTCCGCACGGCTGAGGTGAACTTCAAGCTCCGCGGTGCATTGGACAATGACGGGATCGTCGTCGAGATCAACATGGCGCGCCGCGTAGTCGTCAATCACGGCCTCACCTCGCGCCCAGTCGCGATCCTTCGACCGGCGCACCTGCTCGAGCCATTCGGTCTCGGCGTCCAGCGCGGCATCGATCAGCTCAGCCTCAGTCTCGCACCTCAAAATATTGCCGGCGAAAACGACCAGCATCGGATCGACGCCTTGGCTTGCGGCGTCGCTCCGGGCCAGGCCGGCAAGTCCGCGCAAGAGTAACCGCGCCGCGCCGACTCTGCGGCCCAGCGCATACGCGTCCAGAGCCTGCTCGCGTCCCGGCTCGGTCATGACGTTCTGGCCGAGGCCCGGGATGTTGTCATTGGTGTAATGGCTCCGGATCGCATCGGCAGCCAGCGCGAGCCGACCGGCAGCTTCGGTGAATCCGCCAATGATATCGGGCCGGAAAACGGCCAGCTCAATCTCGTGGCGACGCGCACGATTGCGGGCGGAAAACTTGCGTTCGGCGCGCTCGACCCCATATGCGTTGTGCAGAAGCATCCAGCCGGGGCGGATCTCGTTTAACCCCGGCGAAACACCGGCAAAAACCTGCGAGGGCGCAGCGATCAGCGAAAATGGAAATGAGACGCGCTGAGGCAGAGCGTCGACGCCGGTCGCAATGATCGAATAGGGTGCCTCGGAGTAATTGGCCGGGAATTTGATGTTCGTGCCGAGGCCGAAGAAAACGCCCTCGCCGGGGAAAATCTCCTGATCTGGCGCCCGGCCCGTATGGTTCGAGCCGACGTTTGCCCCATACGCGACGTTGCCCCGGCCCTCGGGCCAGTATGCGCCGATGAGCAGGCTGTGATGAACCGCCGTGACAAACGGCCCGACGAAGCTATCGGTGATCTCGGCTTCGGCAAGGCGGACATTTGCGCCGATGGCCGATCCCTCGACGACGGCCTGAGCCCCGGCCTGGGAATGCTCGAAGAAGATCGTTCGATCGACCGTCGCGAGATGATCGATCGTGCATCCGGGCCCGACGAGGCAGGTGCGCAGTTGCGCGCCGTCGCGGACGACCGTCGGCTCATCGCTCGTCGCCCAGAGCGTGCAATCGCGCAACGCGCCGGCGGCCTCGACGCTGACCCCGCTCCCGATCCAACAATCCTCGATCAGAGGCGTTGCTTCGAGCCGAGCGCCCGATCCGATATATCCGTGCGTCGAAGTCATGGCCGCGGCATACGCGGCGGCGGCGGCACCGAGTGAATTAACCAGAGTCGCGGCGCTCGGTTCGCAAGCCTCGGGGCCTGCGGCCCAGGCCGCCCATGCAAACGGCAACTCGGCGACGGCGTGCAGGCGACGCGAGAAATACTCTTCATCAAAAAGCACGAGCGAATTGCCGAACACGCTTTGCTCGCCGGGCCTCTGGCTGGACATCCGTATCATCCCGACGGATTCCAGAACGGCCCCGGGCGCGACAAGCACGCGGCTCACGAGGCCGCAACGCGAGATGCGAACACCGGAGCTGATTGTCGAATCGGCGATGGTTGAATCGTGAAGCCCGGGACGGAAATCGGGGCCAAACGGCGAACTGATTTTGTCCGAAATTCCGCGAGCGCCGAACGGGCCCAAGACCACGCGGCCCTCGAATCGGCTACCTGTAATTTCTCGGCCCGCCACGTCAAAATCCGCATGAACACGCACCAGCGACCAGTCCTCCGCGCGATT
>JAJFLK010000531.1 GCA_021772735.1 Candidatus Sumerlaeota bacterium
CGATCGTAAGGTTCCTCGCGAGTTTGGCCTGATTCGAGGTCGTGAACCTTGACGATGCCGCGCGCACGATCGATCTCCGTGACCTCGTGGCGCGTGTGAACTTCGATGTTGAATCGACGGCGGAAAAGCTCCGGCCGCCCGATAAGAAGTTTATCTCTTTGTTCGATCTCGCCGCCGATGTAATACGGCAACCCGCAGTTCGCGAACGAGACGTGCGGGTCGCGCTCGAACATAATGATGCGCGCGTTTTCGTTGCACCGCCTTGCCCGGGCGGCGGCGCTTGCTCCCCCGGCGACGCCGCCCACGATGACGATGGTTCTCTTCTCACCTGACTTGCCCATTGATTGCCTCTCCCGCTCTCTCATACTGCGCCCGACTCTACATCACACGAGCCGGAGGATCACGGGGAAGCATGAACGGAAATTTGGATAATAATTTCTTCTCGAGGATTTACGCGGGTCCGAACGCCTGAAGAGAGTCCAGCGCCGGGGGCGAACCACCCAGCCTTCGCCTGGGCGTCGGCGGGCAAGCCCTTCTGCGGCGAGGAATCGGATGGCGTCGCGGTCGTGGACCGAGCCGTCCTCTGGGCGAGTCCCATCTCGCGCAGGTCGATCAGGAAAGCCTCGTATCCGGCGCGTGTCAGGCGGGCGCGGATGTGCTGAATCGTCGGGTCTTTTTCATCGGGGCGATCCTCAAGCAGTGTGCCGTGGCGAATCAGCAGATAACTGATCCTGCGCGCGGTCAGAACGTCATTCGCGTCGCCACGGCCCGTCCGAGAGACGCCGCCCGAAAGCGAACGGCTTGTCCCGTTTCTACCGATCGTCAGGCCCGATCGGCTTCTCGGAATCGTTGTGCGGGACGTGCCGGATTGGGCGCGCGCAGACGCCAGATGAATCTCCAAATTCAAGCCGTCGGAGACTTGAGGTCCTCCAGATGCGTCGGGTTCCGTGACGCCGCCGATGGACCTGCGCGCCGAGGCAGCGTTCGCCGGCTTCGCGGGGTCCGAGGAACGCGCAATGGTCCTGCGCGTCTGCGCACGTGAGCGCGTCTCGGCAATCGCGCTTTCGAGATCGGTCCCTGCCGGGAGCTGCGAGAGGGCGGCGATATCCACTTCGGCGCGAGAGCCCGGCGGATCCTCCGCCTTGGCCTCTGCCTCTGTCTCTGTCACTGTCTCGTTAATCGTCTCCGCCATGTTTTCCGGCAGTCCCGCGATCTGAATCTGCGTCGGGATCTCGGCCGCTCGTTCTGGAATCAGGCTCCGGGACACCGCTGGCGGCGGCGACCACACAAGAGCCCCGTCCGAGCGGACTGGTTCCCCAATGGATGCCTCTCTAGCGGTGTCGGCGACCTCGTCGTCTGATCCGGGCAATGCCGAGGCGATCGTGCGCGGCCGGACTTCAGCAGGTGATGGTTTGGTCGGCGCCCCCTCCTTTGCCAGGGCTTCGGCAGGTTCGGGTAGCGAAAAGATCGGAGGGGATTGGGAACCGATATCGGGAGGAGGTTCGGGGCCGGAATCGAGGCCAGGCCGGGGGGCCGATTCGCGACCAGGTTCAGGGATGCGGCCGAAGAAACTTGCCTCTGCGCCTGGAGTCTGCGCGGAGGCGATTTCAACCTCGTTGCGTGCCGGGGATACCTCTGCGGGCCGAGCCGGGGCGTTCTGATCCTGGGCCAGAGCGATCTCGGAGGGTTGTGCGCCTCCGCCGCCGATAAGAGCGACTTTGCCACCGGCGCCCACCTCGCTTTCCTGCCGTCCCATTTCGAGCAGCATGAAAACCACGACCGCCGGCACAGCCATGCCGAATCCCCATCGCAGCGGCGTGCCGAAAAGAGTTGTCCATATGGAAGGGCGAGATGCCGCGCGGGCTTCCCGCGGACGGCTCACGGGCTGCCGTACCGGTTCACGAGTCTGCTGAGGCGTGGTGGATTCGGCTTTGGTCTTGCGAGCGGGCTCGTTCGCCGAAGTCTTGGCCAAGGCGGGAGGATCGACCTGAGCCAACTCGCGAATCGTCTCGTCGCTAATCTTAACCGTATCCTGTTCTGCTATGGACCGACTCCGGGCGACCTCAGTCTCGGCCTCGGCCTCGGGCTCGCCCGCCGGCTTGTCCGCCGAAGCCTCCACCTTCGCTAATGCCACGGCGGACAAGTCGGCGAAGGCGGGGATGCGGGCCATGGCGGTGGCCAGAAGATCGGGGGGCGCGGGCTCCGGGCCGCGCGAGCGCAGCAGCGTCACAAGACGTGCGTCGCGGTCCCGAGTGATGCAGAACTCGCGGTTTGCCTCACATGCCTCGTCCAACTCGGCGGCTTCGCCGTCGGAGAGTACGCCGTCGAGTTCGGCCTGAAGGAGTTCGTCGAATCTTTGCTGGTCCACGTTCGCAGCCTCGTCCTTTCTTACACGTCCAGATAATCGCCCATCAATCCTCGCAGCTCGCGCCGGGCGCGATTAATCCGGGATTTGACCGTGCCGAGCGTGAGCTGAAGCGTCTCGGCAATTTCTTCGTATGAGAGCCCGTCGGCGAAGCGCAGGAGCACGATCTCGCGGTGCTCGGGGCTCATCTGGCCCAGGTTCTCGTTGAGCGCTTCGACGGCCTGGCTGCCCGCGGCCCGGCGTCGGGGGTCGGCCGAGCTGTCGGGCGGATCCCAGGAGCTTCCGTCGGCCTCGTTCGGATCAATCGGCGCATCCAGGGAATACGTCCTGCCTTTGCCGCGCCGTTTGAGCCACCCCTGGCGATTGATAACCTGCGTATCCACGACCCTGCAAAGCCACGTCCAGAATTTGGACTCGCCCCGGAACTGTCCGATTTTTCGGAAGCAGATGATGAAAACCTCCTGGGCGACATCAAAGGCCTCTTCTCGATCGCCGATCCGATAAAGTGCGCGGCGCCAGACCCGATCCTGGAAATGGCCGATCAGAAGCTCGAAGGCTTCTCGATTTCCGTCTTGGGCCTCCTTGACCCATTGGGTGACCTCGGGTAGCTCGGCCCTGCCGGCCGAGCGGGGGCTTGCGCCACCGGGCTCGCCCGTGCGATCTCCGGCGTCGGCCGGCGCAGTCGCCGCACCCTCGCCGGGCTCATTATCTCGACACAGGGCAGGATCGCTTTGTTCCGAGGTCGGGCTCAAAATCAGTTTTTCCAGACGCGGATGTTCTTGAAGTCGATTTCATCAGGGGCAAGGAGCCTCTCGGCTCGGTGCCCGCCATCGAGTTGTTATCATACTTCGGCGCGAAGGCTAATGAAAGAGCGGGTGGAGCTGAGGGTTGAATTTCGGCTCGATCCTGGACGCCAGGCAGATAGATCAGGCGGGTCGGACCCAGGCATATAGGCCGGCGAGGCGTCGAGCAAGCTCCCCGAGCGGACCCTCTCTGACGGTCGGCACGAGATCGATCTCCGTCTCCGTGTCGACCATACGTGCCCACAGGCTCAGGGGGTGAGGCATCGCGCCATCGGCGGCAGGGTCGATCGGAGGAGGATCCCAGGCCCCCTCGGGGCGGCGCTCGATCCAAAGCCGAAGCCGTTCGACGCGCTCGTCTTCGAATTGACCGGCGATCATGCGGCACCGGCGCACGGATTCCTCGGTGCAGTCGATCGCGGCGAGGCAGAGCGCCCGGTAATAATCGATCTCCGGATCGCCCGAACAATCACGCCCGAGCCCGTCGAGCATTTTGAGCGCGTCCACGCACTGGCCGCGCTTGTATGCGTCAATGGCATCTCGAAAAAGGGCGCGGTCTGATTCCCAGCTCATGGCTGAATTCCTTCGCGTTCTCCGGCGCACATCCAAGCGAGCGCCGCTGGGGAGCCGCGAGATTATGAAGCCAATTTCAACTTCAGGACCAGCCTAACACGCGGGGCTTTGTCTCGTAAAGCGACGATGCAGCGCGCACGCTGACCAGGGCGATCTTCGCCCAACGAAGCCTTCTGCCCGGGGCAAGTCGGGTTGCGCTCCCTGCGTTTTGGCCGAAACCATTCCAAAATCGGTTCGGTTGGGTTAGTTTGCATGCTCTCGCCGGAATGGCTCGGCCCGATCGCACGCGGCGCGGCAATGCGGTCTCCGGGCGTGCCCGGCTCTATCAAGCCAAATTTGGAAGGTCGGAACCCGAAGGATGAAACAACTAATCAAGCCGCGCCGCGCCCTCGCCCCGATCGCTCTCGCGATGATTTTCGGGGGATGCGCTCAGATTTCGCAACCGGCCTACGAGGAGCGGATTCGGATCTTTTATGCCGTGCAGCCGGGAGACCAGATCATGGCCGGAGATTCGCCCGAGGTCATCGGCCGAAAATTCCTGCCCACCG
>JAJFLK010000532.1 GCA_021772735.1 Candidatus Sumerlaeota bacterium
AATTCGCTCGGCGCAATCGGAATCAAATTGCAGAGCGACGGAACACTGACTGTCGATACGGGAAAGCTTGACGACGCCATCAATGACAACTTCGACGCAGTGAAGCGGATCTTTGCGGATATCGGCACAAGCACGAGCACAGGAATCGCGTTCAAGAGCTTAAGCGATACGACTCAGCCCGGGTCGTTTGGTGTTCAGATCACGACTCCGGCCGAGCGAGCGACGATCACCGGAGCCCAGGCGATCAGCGGCGCCGGCATCACGACCGATGAAAACCTTACGTTCACCGTCGGCGAAAAAAATTTCTCAGTCATCATCACGGCGGGAAGCACGATCGCCCAAGCCGTTTCGCGGCTCAATGAGATATTCAATGATGAGGGTGTACTGCTTGAGGCCTCTGATGACAGCGGATCGTTGAAGATTCAAACGGTCGATTACGGCTCGGCTGAATCATTCTCGGTCGTGTCGGATCAGGACGGCGCTGTGAACACTCAGCTGGGAATCGGCACGACATTGCTGAGCGACAACGGCGTGAACGTAAGCGGATTGATCAACGGCCAGGTGGGCACGGGACTCGGCCAGCTTCTCTCGGGCGCGGATGGAACAGGCGCCGAGGGCCTGGAACTGTTGATTACATCGCAGAGCCCGCTTTCAGGCACGATTACGGTATCGCGCGGCGTAACCGGCCGGCTCATCAATTCGATCGACAGCATCACGGATACGTCGAACGGATTGATAAAAACCAAGTCGGACTCTCTGACTAACAGGATCGATGACCTTGACGATCAGCTTGACCGATTGAATACCCGCCTTGGACGTCAGGAAGCGGCGCTCCGACGCCAGTTCACGGGACTCGAGGTCCGTCTGTCGGGCATCCAGAACCAGGGGAATTTCTTGCTGACGCAATTGGCGTCACTGACCCAATCCTTCGGAACAAGGCGATTCTAAAGTCGCGTGAGATAAAGGCAGGGGGCGCGCCGGCTTGACAAGTACGAGTGCATCAAGATGAAGAAAAACGGATATAGCACCTATCAGCGAGTGAACGTCGCCACGGCCGATCCGGCGAAGATCATTGTCCTTCTCTATGAGGGCACGATCCGAAACATGAATCAGGCGATCGATCACTTCGAGGGCGGCCGTAAAGACGATGCTTCGCAGCGGATCAAGAAGACGCTCGATATCCTCCATTATCTTCGAAGCGTCTTGGATTTTGAGAAGGGCGGCGAGATCGCAACGCATCTCTCCCAGCTTTATGATTTCGTCCGAAACGAGCTTGCCGAAGCAAATATTCATGCTGACGTAGAGAAAATTCGGACCTCGATCCTTGTGATTCAACCTCTGCTGGAGGGATGGCAGGGGATTTCCCAGCAGGCCGGCACGGCCAACATCCAAGAGATCGATCCCCCCAAAGAGCCCATCAACCTATCAGCCGTCGGCTAAGCGATTCAGGCTCCTCCGATAATCGATTAGCCTACTGCGGGCGCGCGCGGCCAAGCGATACGAGGTTCGCAAACAGACGTGCCGCGCCCTCGACCCCGGCGGGAAGCTGCCGAAAAAAAGCATATCCCGTATAGACGTATTTGCCCATGCCGAGATCACCGACGAGCAGCCCGCCGCGCTTGGGCGCTTCGCCTGGGTCGTTGCATTCAAGCAACGGAACGAGAGCTTCATCCCATTCGTTCCAGAAATACAGGCCGCGCTCCTGGACCCAGCCATTGAAATCCGCATCCGTGATCTTGTTCGGGAAGTTAAAGATGGGGTGAAGGGGATCGAGGATCGTGACCTGCGCGCCTTCTACGGTAACTCGGTCATGCGGCACGCTATATTTGAAAGCGAAGGGGACGACGTTGCTCCCGGCGAGTCCGTATTTGTTGTATTGGACGACAAGCGTCCCGCCGCCGCGAACATAGTCAAGGACGCGCTCGTTATTGGCGACAAGGTCGTCGCGAACTTCAAAGGCGCGCACACCGGCGACAATGGAATCGAACTGTGAGAGGTCCGCCGTACTCAACGCGTCCTCATCAAGCATGACCACCTCGGCTCCAAGTTGCGCCAGAATATCTCCGACGTCATCTCCAGAGCCCTCGACGTAGCCGATTGAAATGCCATCGGGCAATTCAACGTCCAATCGATACACGTTCGCCTCGGCATGCTTTGTCAGAAGCCGTGAATGGATGTGCCGGTAATCGAGGCGCGGGGAATTCCAGGCGAGTAAGAGGGAATCTGTGTCGCTTCTCCATCGTGCGGCAAGTGTGAAGGATCCCCGCGCGCCAGGCAACTGGCCGGGGTCAAGCTGGAGCGAGCGAGTTGTTCTTTTGCCCGCTGGGATCTGGAGCAAATATGAAGCCATCACGGACTCCGGTTTACTCGCGAAGAAGACTTCAAGCTCGCCGGCGAATTCCTCGGAACTCGGATTGTCTATTGCGATCTCGACTCGCGCGGATTCCATGGCTTGGGTCAAGACGATTGAGGCCGGTGCGAATGACACACTTGCGAGCGGAGCGATTGCGAAGAGGCTTCGGATCTCTCCGAATGCCGGATCGGCGCGCCGGTGCTGGACGGGAACGCTCAACGAGAACGGAACCCCGGAATACGATGCCTCGAACGTCGCGGATGCCGGAGGCGCCTCGAATGGATATCCGACTTGAGTCCCGGTGGGCCACCGGTAGATCAGGCCGTCGGCGTTTGCTCGAAGGTAATAAGGAATCGTCGGCGCGGCGTCGGGCGAACACGCGACCTTGAAAGTCGTATTCCTCGGATCGGCCTGTGGTCTGCGGCCGGTGCGCATGGGCACGATTTGAAGATCGTCCGAAGTCGCGAGCGACCACCGCATGGCATCGAGGCCGATGTTAATTAGCGATCCCGGGGTGTGGGCCGTGCACGAGATCGTCATGCTTGCTCCCGGCGCGACGGTCGCTCCGTCGCTGAATGCTTCGAGGCGAATGCCGAGCGCCGCGCCCAGGGCGTGCTCGATGTCGGCTTCGACTTCCGGGATGACATCTGCCCGAGCGCGGTAAGCGGCCAACAGCTCAGCGATGATTCTTGCGTTCGGGATAGCTTGCGCAGTTGCAGGGACCCGCGCTGCGAGCGCCCCGGAGGCTTCGTGCGCGGTCTCTCCGGCTTCGAGTTCCAAGCCCTCAAACAGATCGGCCTCGGGTCGATCCGGATCGTGAGGCGGGTTCTGGCGTATGAGGTAACTTGCTCGCCGTCGTTCGAGTTCCACCATGCCCATATCCTGCGACCGGTGCTGAGATCGACCATGCGCGCCGAGCGCCACCAGGGCGCGTCCGGACCATGGATCGTAGGTTGATGTGTCGATCATGAGGGTCGCTTCGCGGATATCTCTCAGCGCCATGGAATAAAATTTTTGGGTCTCCCATGGTTCGAGCCCGAGATCAAGAAGATGCAAAAATCGCTCGGGATCGGCTGAGGCCCTTATGGCCTCACGCGCCGCGATGGCTGAGGCCTGGTGCTGACCGTGCCCGTCGCCCGCGTTGCCCTGGAATCGCATGATCACGATGTGCGGTCGCACGCGGCGGATCGCCCGGACGATATCCTCGACGACATTCTCGCGGCCCCATTTCTCGAAAGCTTCTACGGGTGATTTGCTGAATCCGTAATCGATCATCCGGCCGAAAAGCTGGGATGCTCGATCAACCCGGCGCGATGCGAGAAGCTCTTCGGTGCGCACAATGCCCAGGTCACGTCCGAACTCGGTGCCGATCAGGTTCTGGCCACCTTCGCCGCGCGTCAGGCTGAGGTATGTGACGCGCGCGCCGAGCCCCAAAGATAGATACGCGAGCAGAGCTGAATCTTCGTCATCCGGGTGCGCGCCGATGTGAAGGATGCGCACTCCGATTTCGGCACGTTGAAGATCGCGCGCGATCCCGGGGATTCCCTCGTTC
>JAJFLK010000533.1 GCA_021772735.1 Candidatus Sumerlaeota bacterium
CTGACCGGAATCTTCTCCCAGCGAGAGTGATTCATCAGCACATTGGAAATGACTTCCCACACGATAATCTTTGTCTCCGGCGCGAGTCGCGTCCGAGCCAGCGCCCGCCTGCTCATGGATGCGGCGCCGGCGCCGATGGAAATTGCGTTTATCGGCATGTCTAATTCAGTAACCATTTGAGCCCACAAGGAGTCTCTTGTCCCGACGGGGTATTCCAGGAAGCTATCACCCAGAAGTTGTATTAACGAGCCTTGTGCGTTGACATCATAAAGCTCTGATATATGAAGAGGTGTCGTTTCTGACTTCATATGCCCACGCCATGCATCCGTTTTGCGTATCGAGTGCGCCACCTCCTCGGCGATGATGTGAGCCGCCTCCGGACGCCAATGTGAGTCTTTATGCTTTTCGTAGATGGGCACGATGTGGCCGGAGTTATCCTTTACATATCGCTCTGCGAGAAGCCGCCTCGTGGGATCGACATAACGCACGCCAATCGCGTCAAGCTGCGTGAGGAATTGTTGAAAGTAGACATCAATCCGGCCGTCTGTTGCCGGATCGTAAGGGGCGTTGGTCGCCAGCCCGGGGTATATGGCTGCGCTTCTCGGCGGGAAAACCATAATGAGCTCGATCCCAAGATTCTTGCATTGGCGGTCGTAGTCTCCAATGGCTTCGAGCGGCGGCGTGAAGGGCCTTTGTCCAGGAGGTGTGACTGGAGGTTCCCAGAAGTGTGAAGTGTACAGGTATCTATACCCGCTGAATACGAAGTCGCTCGCGGCGTTCGTAATGTATTGACCCTCGTGCGCCCGCAGAACGTTCAAGATGCGTTTGACGTTCCGCGTTGCCGGTTTGACGGCCGCAGCGCTCGGATCTGCCTTGGGATGGATTTGACTCTTTGGCGGTGGGGAAGGCGTGTTGCGGGCGTGACGTGAGCCGGTGTCCTTCCCCCCAACCGGGACGGGGTCAGATGGTAATCGTTCTGCGTTCAGGGACCAGAACACAGGCAGCTCGAAATCATGGACGTCGTCCACTTGCATTGTCGAAAGGGTTTTCTTGTCGAGTAATTCGATGGGCACGAGACTGACGCGAAGTCGATCGCCTCGCTTGTATGATGATGCGGGCAGAGTCAGACGTTTTCTGAATGCCCAGAAAGCGACCAGCAGCTGCGGGCTATTTATTCGCGACCTTGAGGGCGCATCGGGGAGTAATTCAATATACGTAATGCAATCTTCGTAGGGTGCTTCCCGGGGATTTGGGATCTGCGAAGTCCTGCCAACCGCACAGGTCAGTTCAATGGCGGATTCGGCGAGCGCGTCGTCGAATCTCTGTGCGTATGACATCGATGGATAGGTTAGAAAGCAGCCGACCCAGCCGATGCCAATGATTAAGGGCCGTGCCGACGGCCGAAATCCCATCTGCGATCTATCTGCGAAGTATTGAACGGGGTGCCTCACGGAGCGAAAATGCTGCCACACCGGTTATGCAGGGGCAAGTTGGAATTCGGAGTCGAGCTCCGCCCATTTGCGGGCTCAAAGTCTGCGTGCTTTATATACGTGGCAAGAAGATGTAAACTGGATCGAGAGGCTGGTTTCTGCGGTTCACGCAGACCTCCGAGAATGCCTCATGGTGCAGTCCACGAAAGATGGTTAGCGCGCTCATGCTTGACGCGTTGGAACAGTTCAAAGGCCGCAGGATCGTCGTCGCGATGAGCGGTGGCGTGGATTCCGCTTTGGCGGCGGTCGTGCTCAAACGCGCGGGCGCCGAGGTCATCGGCGTGCACATGCGTGTCTGGCATTACGACGGGTGCGAAGATCTGAACAGCAAGATCGCCACCTGCTGCTCGCCGGCCGACGCGCTCGAGGCTCGACGCGTCGCCGAGCAGTTTGATTTCCCGTTCTATTCGATCGATTTTCAGGCGGATTTCCGGCGATCGGTGATCGATCCCTTCATCTCGGAGTACCTGCTCGGCCGCACGCCCAATCCGTGCGTCCATTGCAATACGCAGCTCAAGCTCGGAACGCTTTTGGCACGCGCGCGAGGCTATGGCGCCGAGGCCGTTGCGACGGGTCACTATGCGCGCACGCGCACCGGTCCCGGCGGTCGGGCCGAGCTCTCGCGAGCGGTCGATCTGGCCAAAGACCAGAGCTATTACCTCTTCGAGCTGCGTCAGGAGCAGCTCGCGCGGCTGGTCATGCCTCTGGGCGAGATCACCAAGGCCGAGACCCGCGCCGCAGCCCGTGAGCTGGGTCTGCATCTTGCGGATAAAGCCGAGAGCCAGGATATTTGTTTCGTCCCCGAAGGCGATTACCGGACGTTTCTGCGAAATGAGGCCGAGCTGGACGAGGATGCGCTCGCCGGAGACATCCTGGATACGGCGGGCCGCAGGCTGGGCCGCCACACCGGCGTGCATAATTTCACTATCGGTCAGCGCCACGGGCTGGGGATCTCGGCCCCGACGCCGCTATACGTCGTTGACCTGCGGGCCGAGACCCGGACGGTGATCGTCGGGCAGGACCGAGAGACGCTTTCGCCGGGTCTTATTGCCCGGAAACTGAACTGGGTTTCGGCCGCTCCGACGGCCGGACCTCTTCGCGTGCTGGCCAAGATTCGATATCACCACAAACCGATTGGCGCGATGCTTGAAGTCGAGCCGTCAGGTGGGCAATCGGGCGGCGAGTCAGGCTGTGAGTCCGGGGACGCCTCGGGGGGTGACGCCACGAGGGGTGAGGGGAGCCGCGCGGCCTCCGAACGCGTGCGGATCACGTTCGATAAGCCCCAGCGGGCGGTCGCGCCCGGGCAGGCTGTGGTGCTCTACGATTCTGAGGATGGTGACGTTGTTCTTGCAGGAGGCTGGATCGAGGCCGCGCTTCGGCCCGTGGAAGTCTGACCGTTGCCGGCGGCTCGGCTCGAGTCCGGCCACCGCTTCGGCTGGCCCTAGTCCGTCCCGGAAGCGAAGTCATGGCTTAAAAAAAGAAAACGGGCCGAAGTCACCCCTCCGTGACTTCGGCCCGCAATTTTTCTTGAAGCGAAAGGTCTTACGGCTTTCGTTCCCCGCAATTGGGGAGCTTACCAGCGATTGCCGCGGCCTCCGCCGTCTCGGCCACCGCCACCGCCGCCACCACCGCCGGCGGAGCGCTCGGCGCGCGGGCGCGCTTCGTTAACTTTGATTTGACGTCCGCTGACGTCAGTTCCGTCCAGGGCGCCGATCGCGGTCTTGGCGCCTTCGTCATCAGACATCTCGACAAAGGCAAATCCCTTGGACTGGCCCGAAAATCTATCTGTAATAATAGCCACCGAGGTCACTTCTCCATGAGCGCCAAAGGCCTCACGCAGTTCGTCTTCGGTCGTCTGGTAGGAGAGGTTCCCCACGTAAATGTTCATTCGTAACTCCAATCATGTTCTCGCCCGAGGGGCGGCACTATACGGTGCGATCCCCCCTTGGGTCTCAAGTTTTACCTAGTTCCAATCGTATGTGCAGGAGGGGAGCAGAGCGAATGGCAGGCCTTGGGATCGTATCAAGCGCGGCCCGCTCCGGTCAAGCTGCAAATAATTCTCGTTTGCGCAAGGCCGAGCCGCCTCCGCCTTGACACAGGCCTTTATTGCGGGGAGACTGGGTGACTTTGATCGCGGCAGGGCAGACAGATTACGCAACACTGGGGGGGAATATTTCAGATATGAACGTGGGTCTTTTATCGCAAGAGAGTATTGAGAGATATGGGGAGTTCGACTCCTGCGTCTTTGACGGGCAAAATTACAGCAACGTCGAACGGGATGCCTACGCCGCGCGTCTGGCGACGGTTCTGAAGGGAT
>JAJFLK010000534.1 GCA_021772735.1 Candidatus Sumerlaeota bacterium
CGACGGCGATGCGCGCCTCGGGGGGCGCGATTGGGATCGACGCGTGGCCGATTGCGCCGCCGAGGTTTTCACCAACGCGCATGGCTTCGACCCGCGTGAATCGCCCGCAATCGATTTGGACATTCTAGAGAACGCCGAGCAGGCGAAAATTCGGCTCAGCAAACTTCGCGAATCCAAGATCGCCGTCGACGCCGAGGGCCAGCGCGAGATCGTTACGCTGACGCGAGACGCGTTCGAGGGCCTGACCCATGATCTAGTCTCACAGACCGAGATGACGCTGCGCCTGACGGTCGAGGCGGCAGGGCTGAAAATCTCCGATATCGACGAGGTGATGCTCGTCGGCGGGGCGACTCGAATGAAATCAGTCCACACGCTATTCCATCGCCTGTTCGGGTTCGCCCCGAGCCGGCTGGTCAACCCGGATGAGGCCGTCGCGCTGGGCGCGGCGATTTACGGAACGATGAGGCAGATTCAGCAGATCGACGCCGGAGAATCGATCGCGCCGCCGCCGGTGAAGCCCGAACTCCTCGATCGATTCCGGAAGTTGCGGGTGCATATGATCAACACGCACACGCTCGGCATTCAGGCGCTACTGGCGTCAGGCAAGACCGGGGTCGTCCCGCTCATTGCGCGCCATTCGGAAATTCCGCTGCGAAGCGAGAGATCGTTCGAGATCAACCGGCCGGGTCAGCGCGTCGTCCGCATTTCGATCATGGAGGGCGAAAGCCCGTTCCCCGAAGCGTGCATGGAACTGGGAACCTGCTTTATCGAAAACCTTCCGGACAATCTGCCCGAGGGCACGGAGATCGAAGTGCAGTTCGAATACGACGAAGATAGCCGCCTTCGCGTATGGGCCAGTCTGCCTGAATCGGGCCACCACATCGCGGCCGTCATCGAGCGCAGCAGCGGGTTTTCGGCAGAGCAACTTCAAACCGCCTGCCAACGCGTCAAAGCCATCGTCGTCGAGTAGTTGGCCGGATATAGACCGCCCCTGCGTTCTCTCCTTTGCGATTTTGCGTGAAATAAAAAAAGCGCGCGAACCGGCTCCCTACCTCTCCGACGCCAGCGCGTGGACGCTCTTGACGCGGTATTCGAGTTTCTTGCGGCTCATCCCCAGCCGTCGAGCTGCCGCTGCAAGGTTCCAGCGCCCTGTTCCGGGATAGGCCGTCACGCCGAGCGCCTCGATAATCTCGCGACGCTCCTTGGCGTAAATCGAATCCGGAGGCCCCGACGTGGATTCGGAGGCCGCCGCCCACGAGGCCTCACCGTGCGCATCGCTCCCCCCCGCTGGCGACGCGATTCCCACGCTTCCGGTATCCCGGTTATCCGCGATACCGTTTCTCGGGACTGCGCCCCCCGCCTCCTGCACCGAAAGCGGAAGGTCCAGGGCTTCGATCGTTTCGCCCTCGGCCGATGTCACCGCGCTCTGGATCGCGCGGCGCAGCTCGCGAATATTGCCCGGCCACGAATGGCTCTGGATCAACTGCCACGCCATCTCAGAAAAACCCGTAACTGCCGAGCCGCGCCCGGCGGTGGCCTCGCCCAGGAAGACCCCGGCCAACAATTCGAGATCGCCCCCGCGCTCGCGCAACGGCGGCAGCCGCAGTTCGATCCCACGCAGACGATAAAAAAGATCGCGGCGAAACTTTCCGCTCTCGACCATCTCTTCGAGCACGCGGTTTGTCGCCGAGATGATCCGCACGTCGATCTTGCGCACCTCGTTGCTGCCGACCGGCGTCACCTCGCCGTAGTCGATCGTGCGCAGAAGCTTGGCCTGGCACGCGGGGCTCATATCGCCGACCTCATCAAGGAAGACCGTCGCGCCATCGGACTGCTCGAGCTTGCCGCGCCGATTGCGATCCGCGCCGGTGAACGCTCCCCTCACATGACCGAACAGCTCGCTCTCAAGCAACGTCTCCGAAAGGGCCGCGCAATTGATGGCCATCAGGGGCTTGCCGGAGCGCAGACTTTCGCGGTGAATTCTGCGCACCAGAAGCTCTTTGCCCGTGCCGGTCTCGCCGAGGATCAGGATAGGCCATTCGGTCGGCGCGGCCTTGAGCGCCATCCCAAGCGTGCGCTCGACCAAAGGGCTCGCACCAATGATCGACAATCCATCGGACGCGATGGCGATCGGGGCCTTGGCCACTCGCCGTCGTGAGCTCGCTTTTTTCGCTCCCGAACTCCCGCCACGCGTCGTACGGTCGGCCGCGTAGAGCAGGATGAACGCGCGGGCCAGCGCCTTGTCGCGCTCGTCAAACTCGCCCGTGCGTTTGTTGAGCACGTTGACGACAGCCACGCATCGCCCATCGCGCAAAGCCGGCGCGGAGATGATGGAGCGGGTCCGAATGTCGGTCTGCTCGTCGACGATCCCGGCATGCTGTGCGCTACCGTGCGCGTCGGCGACGGAAATCGTGCGCCCGGTCAGCGCTGCCGCGCCACAGATTCCCTCGCCCAGGCGGAACTCGAACCGACCGGCTTCGGCCGGCTCCATTCCCATCGCGTATCGGAAATGCAGAGTTCCCCCCGAGGCGTCGGGCTCGAGCACCGAAGCCAGCTCGGCACCCAGCGCTTCGGCGACGGCCTCGCAGAACTGCCTGTCGAAGTCTTCCCGTCCCTCGGCGCCTGATTCAAATAGCGCAAAGACCGCCTGGGCCGCGGAATCATGGGCGGGATTGAGTGGTTGTATTGTCCTCGGTGGTGTCATGAAATCGAATTCCCGTTTCTCCGATCATCGAGCCGACCGTCGGTGCGGAATTTAATTTACCTTATTTCATCCATAAAATCGCTTCTTTATTTCCTATTATCATCCTTTTTCTCTTTTTCCGCCACCCCTTCAGAGCGCGCACGGCAGCCTGAATCCAAGGTATCTCACATATTATCAATCATCTAAGTGGCATGGAGCGTCAACTTCTCACGCATTCCTCGTATGGCATGTTCTATGCATTAATCGGGCCATATGATCGGCGACCTTTGCGTCGGCCAGATCGAGTTCGAATCCACCGAGGAGGTACCGGACGGCAACACCCAAAACCGGGGACCACGGCCCTACCGATAAGGCGGGCCGTGGACCCTCGAACAACATGACCCAACAAGTTCCATCCAGGCCCGGCCGGACGCCTCAAAGCGCTCGGCCGGGCCTAACTTTTGTCAGCGAACATGAGTTCCGCCACACACCAGCCCGAGATCAATCGGGCAGCGGGAATTGAATCTTCGCTAGTTTTTCCGAAGGCTGAAATCTCTCGTCGAAAGCCAACTCGACCGACGCGGTGCGGCTGACGCGCACCCGCATGCTCCGCACCGCCCCGGCGAGGCGTCCGTCGATAAAACCGCGCAACGGACGGCGCGCAATCTCAAGACCGCGAAATTCGACCTCGCTCGCCAGCGGCAGAACGACGGGTTTCCAGAAATCCGGTTTCAGGACGTTCGATCCGACGAGCAGGAGCGCAGGCGTATCGAGCGGAATCGGGTGCGCGCCCATCGCCCGTGCGTATGACGCCGAACCCGAAGGCGTCGCTACCAGCGCGCCATCGGCGACCATCCGCGCCAGCCGCACCTGGCCATCGACCAAGACTCGAATCCACGCCGTCTGCCCGCTGTCGCGCTCGATCCAGGCGTCGTTGAACGCAAGCTGATGGCTCACCTCGCCCGCCGGATCGATGGTCTCAACAGAGAGAAGTGGCAGATGCTGGACGATCAGGCGCGTGCTGATTTCCCGCCCAGCCAGTTGCTCGTTGAGCAGAAATCCCATATGCCCGGCGTTGATCCCATAGAAGGGCAGCCGCCGATGCCAGTGCTCGCGGATCGTGCGGAGCAGCGTCCCATCGCCGCCGATGACGACGATCAGGTTGGGCTCGTTGCTCCCGAGCGGCCGCATCCCCTCGGCGATCTCGACCGCCTCCTCGTTCTTTGGATCGTGGATAATCTCGGCGCGAATCTGATCGACTTCGAGCACGGTCGAGCGCGGCGGCGCGCCACCCTCGTAGAGCCGATAGCGCGCCCGAT
The DNA here is from genome assembly GCA_021772735.1 of Candidatus Sumerlaeota bacterium. GTDB lineage: Bacteria > Sumerlaeota > Sumerlaeia > MVZB01 > JAJFLK01 > JAJFLK01. Next base: position 4,003 of record JAJFLK010000534.1, read on the forward strand.
ATTCTGCGGCGCGCTCAGGCATGAGATGCGCCACGGGTTCGTGCTGAAACGAGAGACGGCGAATCTCTGAGCTCGACCCGCGCTCGTCCAAATCCACGACCTGGCTGCGCGGGGGCAAGTCGCCGGGCCTCAATTCCAAATCCGGCCTGCGGACGACCGCGAATCGTCCCTCGGACCAGAGCCGCTCGCCTTGCTCCCATCCGCGCTGGATCGGCGAGACGCCTTCGGCGCCGCCGGCGATCAGGTCCGCGCCGATCACATGCCAAACCTCGCCCTCACTCCGTCCGTCGAACTCCGATTCGAGCTCGTGGGTCGGCATGAACCGATCTCGCCCAAGATCGAACAGCTCCACGCGAACGCCCGGAATCGATCCGAACGCCAGGTCGACCATGGCCGCACGGTGGACGGGCTCGATGAAATTGGTCGTCTCTTTATCGGGCCGCCGGCCGCAGGGAACCACGACGACCTCATCGAAAAGCTCGGCCAGTCGCCTCGCGATCTGGACGTGATGATTCCCCGGGGGATTGAAGCTCCCGCCGAAGATCGCGATTTTTCGATTTGCGGACACCCCTGCGGCTCTCCTCTCGATGATCCGGAATCCCGGGCTCTTGCACCCGGGTCGTTGACCCCGGGAACGCACATTGTCGCACAACAGGGCCCAAAGCGTGATTCAAAGCGACGCCCGATTGCAAGCTAGGATTGCGAGGCTCTGCATGCGATCGCTTGCCCAGCACGCCGGACAAACCCCTTGAGCCGCTCTGGACGCCTCACTACACTAGGCTGCTCGCATATCGAGACTCCGCACCGGCGCACCAACACGAAGACCAAGGAGCTGACACCACAAGTGGCACGCGTAACCCTCAGTAAAATTGACAAGATTTATCCCGGCGTCGAGAAGCCGGCCGTTCAAGACGCCACAATCGAAATCACCGATGGCGAGTTCATGGTCCTTGTCGGGCCTTCGGGCTGCGGCAAGTCCACGACGCTTCGCATGATCGCCGGGCTCGAAGAGGCCACCAGCGGCGACATCCATATCGGCGAGCGCCGCGTCAATGACATCGCACCCAAAGACCGCGATATCGCGATGATCTTTCAGAATTACGCGCTCTATCCGCACATGACGGTTTACGAAAACATGGCCTTCGGTCTGCGCATGCGAAAGACGGCCAAGGCCGAGATCGACCGCCGCGTGCGCGAGGTCGCCGAGACCATCGGCCTGACCTCTTACCTGAATCGCAAGCCCAAGGCTCTATCCGGTGGTCAACGCCAGCGAGTCGCTCTGGGCCGAGCGATCGTCCGCGAGCCTGCCGTTTTCCTCTTCGATGAGCCGCTGTCGAACCTGGACGCCAAAATGCGCATCACCATGCGCAACGAGATTCGCCGGCTGCACCGCGAGCTGAAGACCACGATGATCTACGTCACGCACGATCAGGTCGAGGCCATGACCATGGGCGATCGCATCACCGTCCTCGACGATGGTTTCATCCAGCAGATCGACACGCCGGGCAACGTCTACAAGAATCCGAAGAACCTTTTCGTCGCGGGTTTTATCGGCTCGCCGCCGATGAATTTTTTCACCGGGCGCGTCGCCGATGACGGCGGCAAGACGCTCTTCAAGTCCGGCGCAATCGCGTTCGAGCTTCCATCGCCGATGAGCAAAGGGTTGAACGGCAACCGATTGAGCGAACTGGTCTTCGGTATCCGCCCCGAGGATATAACTGAAGCGGAAGCCGATTCTCAGACCGCCACTTGCACGTTCGAAGGCAAGGTCGAGAACCGCGAGCCGCTGGGCGCGGAAACGATGCTCTATATCAAGGTCGGCGACGCGCAGGTTGTCATCCGGATCGCGGGCGACGCCACCGACGCCGTGGGCTCGACCAAGCGGCTCACGTTTGACCCCGCCGCCGGGCACCTCTTCGACGCCGCCTCGGGCGAACGCGTCGGGTGAGCGTCGGGCTCGCCGATAACGGCTGAATCATCTGTAAAGAATCCAAGAAAAAATTGATGGGGAACCGGAAGGGGACGAAATGGAATCAACTCGCACCGTGGGCGCGATGGACCTCACCGCCGATCTGGCCAAGATCGAAGACCAATGGGCCTCACTGTTCACCATGCTCGAGGATTGCGCCGCGCGTGATGTAATCGGCAATTGCAAGGAATCGATCTCGGAATGGAACCTCGGCCAACAGCTCGGGCACATCGCAAAAGTGATGGTCGGCGTCGCCATTTTCATCGAGCAATCGCTCGCCGATCCCGAGAAAGACGCGGGGCTCGAACCCAACGAACTGGGCAAGATGCTCCTCGGAGCGGGCGAGATCCCGCGCGGCCGAGGCGTCGCGCCTGATTTCACGCGCGCCGAAAGCACAATTACTGCCGAGGAGATTCGCAAGTTCCTGGACGCCGCCCGCGTTAAATGGGACGCCCTGGCCGAACGCACCGACGAACTGGCTTCGGTCACAAGCACGACCCCGCACCATCACCTCGGCCCCATGCGCCCGTCCCAATGGACTCACTTCATCGCCGTCCACACGGCGCATCACTTGAAAATTATTGATGATATTATGGTGGAGGGTTGAATAGCCGCGTCGCTAGACGCGACAATCCCGGCTAAAGAATCGTCCCGCCATCAACCCGGATCACCTCGCCGTTGACGTATGCGCCGGCGCGTGAGGCCAGGTAGAGCGCCGCGCCGGCCATGTCTGCATCCTCGCCGACCCGGCCCAGCGGACAGCGCGCGACCAATTCCTCGCCGTGCTCGCTCATGATGTGCGCGGTCATCTTGGACGGAAAAAACCCCGGCGCGATCGCGTTGACCGCGATGCCATCGGGGCCGAGCCGTTTGATGATTTCGATCAGAGAATAGAATAAGCCGCGCGGAGCTATACCCGCGCAAGACTATGCCCGAGCGCCTTTCCACGCCAGCGCGAAAAAGAACACCATCGCCTCGACCAGTATGATCGCCGCGCCGCCGGGCAGATCCGCAGCCCACGCGACCGCGAGACCACCGACGGCTCCGAGAACGCCGAGCGCCGCCGAGACCCAGGTCATCGCAAAGAACGTCCTCGTCACCTGCCGGGCCGTCGCCGCCGGAATGACCAGCAACGCGGCGATGAGCACAATGCCGACCAGCTTGACCGCCAGCACGATCGTCACCGCCAGCGCGCCGACCAATGCGTAGTCGTCCGCCCGGACCGGCACGCGATCCGCCGTGGCAAGCTCGCGGTCGAACGTCGCATACGCCCACCGACCCCACATGCGCCGCGTCGCGAGAGTCGCCGCGACAACCACCCCTGCCGCAATCAAGTCCGCACGCGATACGGCCAGGATCGATCCGAACAAATACGCGTAGGCATCGGCCGTAAGCTCGCGCCGCATCGAGAGAAAGACGATCCCCAGCGCCATCGAGACGGCGAAGAAGATGCCGATGGCGGTATCGTGCCGCAGGCGGCCGTGGCCCTGCACCCAGACGATGCCCATCGCGACGGCGAGCGTAAACGGGATCGCAACCCACAGAGGCTCGGCGCCGAGCAGCAACCCGAGCGCCACGCCGCCGAACGTCGCGTGCGCGAGCCCACTGCCGAGGAAACTCATCCCGCGTTGCACGACGAACGCGCCGTAATAACTCGCCAGAAAGCCA
>JAJFLK010000535.1 GCA_021772735.1 Candidatus Sumerlaeota bacterium
GCTTCGGTGGTGGGGGCCCGCTTTGACTCATCATTCGGTTCGAATCATTTGAAGGATTGTTCTCCATAATTGTCGATCCGTCCATTGACTTCAGCGGCTCCGGGTCTATCGGCCCGCTTCGGGAACATGGTTGCGATCGTAGCCCCGTTGATCGTGACATCCCGTAAGGCATGCGCCGCCGGTCGGCGTCGGTTCGTAGCCCACGGCGAGTTCCCAACGACCAAACGGCACGGACTGACGAATCTGAAATGGCTGATCTGAAGCGTGCTCGTGATGGCAGGCGCGGCACGAGCGGCCCTTCTCCCGATTCACGTGAACGAAGTGAAGATTTCGATCGCCTTCACGAAACCCCGTCTGGCGCGTGCGCTCCAGATGAACGAGCGATGAATCGTGGCAACTGAAGCACAACGCGTAAGCACCTTCGCTGTAAGGCACATAAATTCCCTCGGGGAATTCCATCTTCATCAGCCGCGGATCATCGCTCCCGTGCGCGGCATGGCAGGCCGTGCAATCGCCCTGCTCGATGGGTCCGTGGCGGAATGCACTGGTCCGGATCCGCTCACCGACGGCCTCGACTGTGCCTCCATACGAACGCTCCAGCTCTCGATCGTGGCATCTCAGACACTGGCCGATCGATGGCTCGGCGAGCAGCTTGGGATTTGCCGACCAATGCGGATCGTGGCAATCCGAGCACGCTCGATTATCGGTCATCGCCGAATGCTCGAACGCCTTGGGATGCGCGTCGGCGCTCGTCTCCTCGGAGGCCTGATCGTGGCACTCCGCGCAGAGCTTTCCCTGCTCGGCCGGCAGGAAAGCGCGCCGGTTCCCGCCGTGCGGATCGTGACATCGCGAACACGATTCTGCGGCGGGCTCGTGGATGGAAACCGCTTCATGGGCTTCGCGGCCGAATTCGGTGTGGCACGAATCGCAAAGTTCCCGAGCGGGTTTCGTCAGGAGCCCCGCGAGGTCCGTGGCATGGGGGTCATGGCAGCTTGAACACAGTTTCAACGCAACGGGACCGTGCAACATCTTCTTGCCCTCGATCACTTCGGAGTGGCAGCTCATGCAGAGGCCCTCGTGCCGCGCGCCTTCGGGCGGTTCAACGAGATAAGCCGGGCTCGATCCGCCGTGCGGATCGTGGCAATCGGTGCAATCGTCTCTAAACGGATCATGAACCACGGCCCGATCCAGACTCAAGTCCTGATGACACTCGCCGCACGCGCCGAGCCGGGGCGCCCGGGTTGTGAACTGATGAACGTCCTGCTCCGCAGAGGTTCGGTCCGAGGCGCCGGACTGAACGTGGCAAACCTGGCAATCGCCCTGCATGACCGGCGGGTGAACAAATTGAGTGGCCGCAAGCTCGCTGTGGCAGCCCGCGGTCAGGCACGTCTTTCCGGCGATATCGATCGGACCCGGAGCGGCCGGGGCGCTCGAAGCCAACGCGAGTATGAGAAGGAAGCCCAAACCAAAGGCGCGGGAGATTAGAGGAACTTGAAATTGATGTTTCGAGTCTGATGCCCAACTCCAGAATGCCCGGATCGAACGGCCGTTGCCTTTGCATGTTGCGTATGCGTCTCCCAGCATCCGACGAGCCCGCCTCCGAAATGCAATTAGAGCAATAACCATTCCAACCGAAACAGACTGCGCGAATCGTCGCCTAATCCGATCCGCGCGGCCGAGCGTCCGAACATCCCTTGGACCTCGCAAACTATCAACGCTCGTAGGCAAGCTCGCGATGGCATGCCGTCGTGCAGACCGCGCCATCGACTTCCGGCTTCCAGACAAGCGGACCTGTCCAGCGATTGAACGAAACTTCGTCGCGCACCAGATGCATCGCTTCGGTCCCGTGCGTCCGATGGCACAGGTGGCAGGCGCGCCCCTTCTCGGGTTCGACAACGTGCGTCCGGTGCAAGTTCACTTCGCCATCGCGGAAAGCGGTCGGCGCCTCCGAGCCTTCGGCCTCGACCAGTTGCGGATCGTGGCAGGCCCAGCACACGTTGTAGGATTCACGCTGATAAGCGATATATGGGCCTTCCGGATAACCCGTCCGAAGCAGTTTGGGGCTGATCGATCCGTGGGGGGTGTGGCACGCGGCGCATCCGCCCTGCCCGATCGCGCCATGCACGACCGGGGCGTCTTTGAGGCGCTCGGCGACGTTCTCCAGATCGCGGCCGTTGCTGCGGATAGACAAACGATGGCAACTGGTGCACGTCTCCGTGATGTCCCCGCGAATGAACGCGTCACCGGAGCCGGAGTGAACCGAGTGGCATTCCCCGCATTGGTTCATTGCCTCGAAATGCGCGTGGCGATGGGGTTTCGCTTCGTCATCTCGGAGCGTCCCGGAATGGCACTTCGCGCAGTCGTTCAGCGCCGGCGCCTCGCGCAGCAGGGCGCGCTGCGGACTCGTGTGGGGCGCGTGACATTCGGAGCACGAAGCGTTGAGCGGCGGATGTGCCGCATGCGACGCCTCGTCGCCGGTGGTCTGCACGGCGCCGTGGCATTCCACGCAACCTTCTTCAAACACGGGTTTGAGTAATCCCAGTTCCTCGGAGTCGTGCCCCAAATGACACGCAAGGCACTTGCCTTCGAGGTAGGGCGGATGCACCATGAGCCCGACGGTGGATTCAGATTCGTGGCATCCGGCGGTCAGGCACGTCTTTTGATAGTGCTGATCAATGTCGGGTTGGAGTGGTTGCGCGCAAACGGGCGCGATCGCTGCGCAGGCGATCACCGCAACGGCCAAACCGACAAGTCGCTCGATCAAACGGCTTCGCGGCGCTTGATCCTTTCGGTTCGGTTTAGATTCAATCGCGCCGACCATGTTAGCCCTCCGACAATGGGAGTAGTCCGAGAATGGAAATAAATCAAGATAAAGTCGCTCCATCAGGGCCGCCGCCGTTGGCACGCAACTGGATCAGCTTCGCCGGTTCGGCAATCGGCCTGGCGATGTTCGCCATCCTCATCGTGCTCGCCGGCTCCGATCTTTTGTTTCACACGCTGGGGGTCGAATTGCTGTTCCTGAGCAAGTCGCCCTACAGCAGCCTGGTCACGTATATTCTTCTCCCGTCCGTTATGTTCGCCGGTCTGGGCCTTGTCGTCATCGGGATGCTGCTCGAGGCTCGTCGCCGCAGAAAGATCGATCCGAACCTCCATCCGCTTTCGATGCGAATCGATCTGAATGAAGATCGCCTGCGCCGGCGCGCGATGTTCGGTGTATTGGCCGTGGGCGGGATCTTCGGCATGTCCTCGGTCGGAACCTATCAGGCCTATCAATTCACCGAATCCCCGGTGTTCTGCGGCCTTGTATGCCATGAAGTGATGAAGCCCGAATATGAGGCTTATCTGTTCTCGCCGCACGCTCGCATTTCGTGCGCGGAATGCCACATCGGGCCCGGCGCCGAATATTACCTGCGCAGCAAATTCCGCGGCATGGGCCAGCTCTGGGGCGTGATGGCGAACAGCTACCATCTGCCGATTGAGACTCCGATCGAAAACATGAGACCGGCGCAGGAGACGTGCGAGCATTGCCATTGGAGCGACAAGTTGTTCGACTCGATCGAGAAGAAGATCTGGCACTTCTCGCCGGACCGCACGAACACCGCGCACCGGTTCGACCTGCTGCTCAAGGTCGGCGGCGGCTCGAAGGACCTCGGGGTGATCGAAGGTATCCACTGGCACATCAGTCCCGATGTCGAGGTGCGTTACTGGGCGCGTGAAGGCGACCGTCAGGATATCCCCTGGGTCGAGGTTAACCGAGGCGATGATGAGCCGGTGGTTTTCCGATCGCCGGATTGCCCCGATCCCCTGCCACCTGATGCGGAGATTCGGCGCATGGATTGTATGGACTGCCACAATCGCCCCGCGCATCAATTCAAGTCACCCGACAGCGTGCTGGACGCTTACCTGGCGCGCGGCGCGTTGGACGCCTCGCTGCCGTATTTCAAGCGTCACGCGCGCGAACTGCTCGAACGCGACTGGCCCGACACCCCGACCGCCCTTGCCGGTATCGCCGACGGTCTGACCGAGAAGTATGCGAATCGGATGCAGGGGGAACTCGGAGCACAAATTGTGGCTCAAAATATCGAGTGGGTGCAGCGGTTATATCAACGCAACATTTTCCCCGAGCAGAACGTGGACTGGCGCGAATATCCGGACAACATCGGTCATTTCGAATTCCCCGGATGCTATCGCTGCCACGACGACAAGCACGAGAGCCCGTCAGGGCGCGTCATCCCGAACGATTGCACGTTGTGCCACGAGATCCTTGGTCAGGCCGAGGGGCCCGCTGCGTATCAAGCCAAGAGTTATGAAGCTGGTGAATTCATCCATCCACGCGGGCTGGCCGATGTCTGGAAAGGCAAGAACTGCACCGACTGTCATGGCGTGAACCAGCATGTTGAAGCTTCAGAACCTTAAGTCCCCAGGTCCGAAACCTGACCATTCCATATCATTGCGAGAATCAGGCACACGCCTCGACGCGAAGGCGGCGCGATACCCGGCCTACGCGCGAGAGGCCGTGCATGTTGCAACCCCCCGTTGCGAGCCGGTTGCGGTCGGGGGGAATTCGGAACACCCGAAATTACAGAGACGGTTGTTCTTTGCCCAATGTGAGCGCGGGCACAGAGCGAAAGCGGGATCGAAGCGCCGCAATTGCCTTCGGAATCCGGCGAAGTACCCATTAAATACAGAGACTTCGAAAGGGGTCTGAATCTTGCTCATCCCTATGCCAGCGGCGGGTGGAGTAATGTAACCCTGATTGTCAACAGGGCAGTTACACCGATGACCCATCGCATTATCAACTCCCCAATGGAATCTAATTCACCGAAAATTGAGCTCGCCGTCCAGATGCGAGACGAGCACCTTTCGTCAGTTCCGGCGACTGGTGCGGTTGCCGGAAAGGTGGGCCATACGGTGGATGCCCCGGACCCGGCGTGCCCAAGTCCCCCCAATGCCAACAAATTTTTACGCGCTTGCACGTTTTGCGAATCGCAACCGACCGATCAGGAGGTCCAGATCGTCATGAGAACTCATTTTAAGTATGCCGCGAGGAGTATTTGGGGAGCCATCGCGTTGATGGTCATGTGTGCTGGTCCCGCACAGGCCCAGGATCCCGCGACGGCCACGATTGAAATCCTATCCGTATCTCCTCGTGCGATCGCTGTTTCAGACACGGATATCTTCGACGAGGCCTCAACTGGACGACGAGTCGTCGGCCTCGGCGAGAAAGTCTACCTCCAGGGCAATGGTGATGAGGGCGTCGTGATCGGCGGATATCAATGGGCCATCACGTCGGCTCCGGGTGGGAGCGCAACACTGAGCTCGACCGATCAGCAGATCGTGACCCTGCGCCCCGATGCGCTCGGCGTCTTTGAGATCACGCTGACCCCACTGGATGGGTCAATGGCGCCGGGCACGCCAGTGGTCGTCACGCTGCATGTCGCGTTCTATGTCGGCTCCGGCGCGATCAACACCGAGGATGACGATCCCAGTCCGATTGCGCCGAAGTGCGCGACCGGCTTTTGCCACGGCGGGGGCAACGCCGATCCGCGCCTCGACGTCGCGGACGACTGGCTCCAATCTGCCCACGCCAACAAGCTTCAGAACCACCTGAACGGAAATCGCGGGGCCTTTTACTCCACGGCGTGCCTCGAATGTCACACCGTCGGGTTCAACCAGAACGCCGCGGCGATCAACGGCGGGTTCGACGATGTCGCCAACAATATCGCGTTCGATCTGAACCAGATTCCGACGTGGGTGGCCGACAATTTTACCGGTCCGGGCGCCGCCGATGTCGTCGCCGAATTGGTTACTGAAGATCTCACGACGCCTGGCGCCGCCGGCTGGGCCGCCATCACAGGTGCCGATCTCCAGACCCAGGGCAACCCGACTTTCGGCGGGCACGGTCCGGTCTCGGGCCAGTTGCCTCTCGTCAATGTCAAGGCAGCTTATGATTCGTCTCAAATCTTCATGCGGTTCCAATGGGAAGACGACTCTCAGAACAACCGGGGGCGCATCCTGACGTTCGACGGCGCCACCTGGTCGACCAGCGGAAACGAAGATCGATTCTACGTCGGCTGGCCCATCACCGACGGCCCCGGGCGCGAGGGCAAGACGTTCAGCCAGATCGGATGCGCGGTTTCGTGCCACGAGCGCGACGCAACCAATTCCAACACGCTCGTTCCGGACACGGTCTCCTCGCTGGCCGCCTGCTCGGTCTGCCACCCGAACAGCGCGGAGCTCAAGCCCGATACGTTCATCCACACAACGATCGCAGCCGGCACCTCGTGCACGGCATGCCATGTGGACCGCATTCCGATCAACGGCGGAGACATGATCGCGGCGGCGGGCACGGCGCTGGATTTCTGGCACTGGAAGGCCCAGCGTTCGGACCCGATCGGGGTGGCCGAAGATCAGTTCTCGGCCAACGCCGTCCGCAGAGGACGTGACGGCATCAACCTGGCCCCGGACAACCGGGTCGACGGCAAGGCGCGATACGTCTACGTCTCTGGGACAACCGCCGTGGCCAACACGCAGGATCTGCTGTTTCGCAGCCAGATCGCTTCGAAGCTCGCCGCTTCGGAGCTGGCCGAATGGAACGTGGGCAACGATCGCTACGAACTGATGGACGGCACGCCTGTGACCGTCCCTCCGGGGACGACCGTAACTCGTCACATCCTTGAGGACGCCTCGGCGAGCGACCCGAGCGCGAACGTGGGCGCAAGCAGCGATTACAGCGCGGGAGTCTGGTCTCTCGTCTTAACGCGCGACCTGACGCCGATCGGCGAAGCGGCGAGCGATTACGTATTCGACATCAACGCGGTTAACAACTTCTCATTCGCGGCGACGGACAACAGCGGCATATCACACAAGGGCGTCGCACTGGCCACGCTGAGCTTCGGCGGCGCCGTCGCCGAACAAGGCAACTTCGATCTGCTGCCGCTCCAGTTGCAGAACCTGGCTTCGGTACAATGCGAGAGTTGCCACGGGCCGGGCTCGCAGCATCCACCCAACCTGGCCCTGGAGGGACACGCGATCTCCGGCGCCACGCTCGATACGAACGTCTGCGCGCGCTGCCACGATTCGGCCAGCGGCTTCCAGCAGAAGTTCTATGAATGGAATAACTCGTCACATCCGGTCACGGCCGATATATCCGAGGGTCGCGTGGCGACCATATCCTCATGCCTCAAATGCCATACGGGCGAGGGCTTCGTGACCGCGCGAGTTGACGGCGGCACACCTGCGCCGGTCGAGGATCCGCATTCGATTACATGCTCGACCTGCCACGATCCGCACTTCAGTCCGAACGAACATCAGCTTCGCGTCGTCGGAGCCTTTACGCTCGATTCAGGCGATGAGCTTACCGATCCGGGCCTGGGAGGGCTGTGCGCGCGCTGCCACAATTCGCGCGTGTCGGATGTCGTCAGTACATCGCTCGGCAGCCGGCGCGGAGTCCACCATGGGCCGCAGTCCGATATGCTCCTCGGCGTGAACGGCGCGGACTTCGGATTGACCCTGGCCCGGAACTCCGCGCATATACGCGCGGTTCCGAATCTATGCGTCGATTGCCACATGGCCGAGGTTCCGGGCGGCGGAGGCGGCATTACCGAACCCGCCAAGGTCGGCGGACACAGCTTTTCGATGCGCGACACAATGGACACGCCCGAAACGGCTGACGACGTGTTGAACTTCGATAATGCCTGCTCCTCGTGCCACAGCGGCCTGACTTCCTACGACCGGACCGCGCGTGGAGACTACGACGGCGACGGCGCCACCGAAGGCATCCAAAGCGAAGTGACGGGTCTGTTCGACATCCTGCGCGCGGGAATCCTTGCGACCATGCCAGGGACATCGATCAATTCCTCAACGAATAAGATCGATATCGGCGGCAGCGATTTTGACAGCCTGATTGATCGGCAGAAGCGCGCGCTCTACAACTACAATTTCGCCTGGGAAGACGGCAGCTATGGCGTGCACAACGCATCCTACACGGTGCAACTGTTGCAACGGTCTTACTGGGGAATCTTCGACGTGCCGATCGATTTCGACTTCCCGATGATCGACCTTCGCGCTCCGGTGCAGAAGCTCTCGACCCATACGTGGACTCTGTACGAGTGATTTTGCGCTGAATTCAGAGGACGTCGGGTAGAATCAAGCTCGAACGGTCATATTCCAGTGACTCTCTGGCACGATTGATGCTACATAGAATTATGGAGAATATAGGAAGAACGAATCAACGACCGGCTCACTGGGTGTGGTGAGGTTTTCGACAAAGGAAGGGGTAATCACAATGTTTTATCGTTTGCATCGATCCGCGAATCCGAATGGACCGCCCGTCAAACGGGTGAATCCGGCCAGGACGGCATTTGTTGCAATTTTTTGCGCAGGCGCGATGTTGCTGGGTCGGAGCGCCCCGGCACAAATTCTGACTTCTCCGCATGATTTCTCCGGCTTGGATTCAGAGCAACGTCTCTGTGTTTTCTGCCACACGACGCACAATGCCGATACGAGCGTCATTGATGCGCCCTTATGGAACCACGACGTCACCGCGCAAAACTACACGCTCTATAACAGCGCTACGCTTGATTCGACGCCGAGCCAACCGGACGGCGTCTCGCGTCTGTGCTTGAGTTGCCACGACGGCACAATCGCGGTCGATTCGTATGGCGGAAACGCAGGGGTGATTTTCTTGGGCGGCAGTGAAGCCGTCGGCGCAGACGGACTGGCAAACGATCATCCGGTCTCGTTCGTCTACGACGATTCGCTCGCGACTCAGGACGGCGCACTCTTCACGCCTTCATCGGCGCCCTCGAGCCTGGGCGGCACGATCTCCCAAGACCTGCTGTTCAATAATCGGCTCGAATGCGCTTCGTGCCATGACGTCCACAACGGGGGCGCCGCCGCATCGGTCGATGATGAGCTGCTGGTCATCTCCCTGGTCCAGAGTCAGTTGTGCCTGACCTGCCACGACAAGTAATGCGTTCGAACGGAGAGGAGTTCGAATGCGGATATCCCGGCCGCCGGATTCGCCAAGGGCTCAAACAATGACGATCGGCACAGGATAACGAACTGAGATCATGGCCCCGGGTTTGTTGCCCGGGGCCTTTCTTTCATGCAGGATCATCCGCCGGAAGGTATCTTTTGATGAAACACCCATCGCGCAGCCCGAGCCGCTCATCACACCCATTGATCGTCGCTGCAGGGCTGAGTTGCCTGGTTCTCTTCAGCGGGTGCCTGCGGCGGGCCGATCGACCGGCCGACGACTACGGCCCCATCTTCTTCCCCGCTCCCCCGGTCAAGGCGCGTGTCCAATATCTCGGCGCGATCTCGTCACCCGCAGATCTGACTCGGCCCAAGGCAACATTCGCCGATTTCATTCTCGGCGCCAGGCCGGCTCGGCACGCTTTGGTCAAACCCATCAGCGCTGTGATCAACGACGGCAAGCTTTATATCTGCGATACGGTTCTGAATACCGTATTGATCTACGACCTCGCCACCGGCGAAGCCGACCGCCTCCCCGGCGACAGGGCGAACGGCAAGATCAAGCAGGCAAACAGCATCACGATCGACGAAGATGGACGTATCTACGTTACGGATAAGGATCGTGGCGCGATCCTGATTTACGACCGAGATGGAAAGTTCGTAGACGCCTGGGGCCGACCGGGCGAAGTCCTGCCTGTTGCGATGGCCGTCCGGGATGAATCGCTTTACATCTGCGACGTGCTCGACCACGAGATCGAGATCTGGGATCGAAGCGACGGACACTTTGTAAGCGCGTTTGGCGGCAAAGGCGTGCATCCCGGGCAGCTCTATTATCCGACGCAGATCGCTTTTGATCCTGATGGGAATCTTCTCGTCACAGATTCGTTTAACTTCCGCGTTCAGGTCTTTACGCCCGAGGGCGAGACCATCCGGCAAATTGGCGAAGGAGGGACGGGGCTCGGGCAGTTTGCGCTGCCCAAGGGCATGGCGGTGGACGGGCGCGGACGGGTCTACGTCGCCGATGCGCGTTTTGCCAATGTTCAGATTTTCGACAAAGACGGAAAGCTGCTCCTCTTCTTCGGCGGGCCGGGACCCGACCTCGGGAATCTGGATCTTCCAGCCGGCGTCAGCGTGCATCCCTGGCCCGCGCTTCCCTGGTTTGAGCAGCGCGTGGACGATAGTTTCGATCCCGAATTCGTCGTCGTCGTCGTCAACCAGAAGGCCGACAAGTTCATCAACTTCTTCGCCGTCGCGCGAGACGAGGAGGCCGGAGAGCCTTGAGATCGAGGATCAAGCCCGGGCTCGGATTGTGCGTGCTGATTATCGTCAGCGCGTCGTTGGCCGGAGCATGCGCTTCGACGACTCGATATCGCGTGCTTACATTCTTTTTCGACGGCGTTCCGGAGCCCGGATCACAAGACGCATCCGCAGCGCACTTGGACGATCACGCCGCGCCGTTCTCCGCTCAGACCCTCGGTCTCGCATCAGTAGATATTCCTGCCGCGCCGATGATCGTCTCGGTTCATGAGCCTGTCCGCGAGCGGCGCTGCACTGCGTGCCACGATATGCAGAGCGCAATGACGCTGATGGCGAATTCCATGCAACTCTGCGACCAGTGCCACAAGGCCGATCGCGTCGAACAGAATTGGGACCACGGGCCGATCAATCTCGGCAGTTGTCTCCCGTGCCATCGCGCGCACGATTCGCCATTTCCTCACCTGCTCGATCAGCCGGTGCCCGCCCTTTGCGCCACCTGCCACGCCGAGGATATGAATCGGACCGAGCCGTATCACACCGGGCCGCGCGCCGAAAACTGCACGGCCTGCCATCATCCGCATCGGCGCGGCGAGATCGTCGCGAATCTTGGCCGCGCGGCAATCGAATTGCCGGGGCCGGCTCCGCCCATCCTTATGCCCGACCTCGAAACCGGAGTGCAATAATGAACCATCCCTTAAATGCAATCCGCGGCCGCAGAGCGCTCGTGATCGCCCTGCTCACGGTCGCGTCCGTCGGACGGGCCCAGGCCCAGGCTCCCATCGCGCTCGGACCGACCTGCATCACGACCGAATGCCACGCCGAAGTCGATGAGCACGCGTTCCTTCACGGCCCGGTTAACCTGGGTCAGTGCGCGCCGTGCCATGTGCCGCTTGAGAACAAGCATGAGTTCGAGGCCGTGTCTTCCGCGCAATGCACGATGTGTCACGAAGTCGAGGTGAACCAGCCCGTGGTTCACGAGCCCTTCGCCGATGACTGCACCAAGTGCCATTCGCCTCATGGCGAGCAGAACCGTTTTTTCGTCAAAGGCGGGACCGGCGCCGGCGGCTGTTATCAGTGCCACGAAGACCAGAGCGAACACATGGCCTTCGTCCATGGTCCCGTCGCGATGGGGGAATGCCTGGCTTGCCATACCGCGCATCAATCCGAACATCCAAAGCTGCTGACCGATCCCAAGGAAAAGCTCTGCGGAGCCTGCCATGTCGAGATGGAAGCGCGGATCAGCGCAGGCGTTTCAATACACGAACCCGCCCAGGGCGATTGCACCGGCTGCCATGATCCCCACGGCTCAAATGAGGCCGCATTGACGCGAGCGCCGGGCAAAGACCTGTGCCGGAGCTGCCATGAGGAATTCATCGAGCAGATGGATCATTTTGCGTTCACCCACACGCCTATGACCGAAGGGCGCGCCTGCAGCAATTGCCACGATCCGCATGCCTCGGATCAGGATCATCTGCTTGCGTCCAAGACAATGGATCTCTGCCTCTCGTGCCACGACAAGAGCATCAAGACCGATCATGGAGTGCTGGCCAATATCGCCGAGGAGGTCGAAAACGCCAGCTTCGTTCACGGCCCCTTGCGGGAGGGCAACTGCGTCGCGTGCCATGAGGCCCACGGCTCCCAGCACGAGAAGCTCCTGGACCGCGCCTTCCCCGAAACTTTCTACGCCGAGTTCAGCGAAGCTCAGTATGCCATCTGTTTCGAATGCCACGACAAGGCGCTCATCACCGAAGAGGCGTCCTCGCTTACCGGATTTCGCAACGGCACAGAGAACCTGCATTTTCTTCACGTCAACCGCAAGAAGGGGCGATCATGCCGAGCCTGTCACAGTCCGCATGCGACGAATCAGGCCAAGCACGTCCGGGAAGACGTTGCGTTTGGCCGATGGAAGATGGACGTGACGTTCGAGACGACGCCGACCGGCGGCTCGTGCATCGCAGGGTGTCATACGAACTATCGATACGACCGGGAACTTGCCGCCGACAACTCCCGGCCAAAGAAGTGAAGATCGGAAGCGGCGCCGGCCGTTTCAGCCCCTCCGCGGCGGGCTCCCGGCCCCTGGCCGTCGCTCTGCCGTGGGCCCTGGCGTTCACTTTGTCCGCAGTCGCAGCGCAGCCGGCGCGGGCCGTCATCGAGCCGGGCAGCGTCGCACCGAAACTCCAACTCCCCGATTCGAAGGGAGGCTCAGTTGATCTGCTTACGAGTGGAACCGTGACGTTGATTGTTTTCGCGATGACGACGGATCGCGATACCTCAGCGACGCTGGCTTCGATCGAATCGATGATGGTCAAGATTCCAAGGATCGCGAACAGCGTCCGGCGCCGGATCGTGGCCGTGCGGGTCAAGAGGGATATCCACGCTCAGGCGTCTCAATACGCTAACGTCGGCCAGAAACTCAGGCGCGAAGGGTGGCGTCTCCTGATCGACCGCGAGGACCGAGCCTGGAACGCATACGGAATTATCGCCTCGCCTACGACGGTCGTCGTCGGCCGGGACGGCAAGATCGCCGCCACGCATCCCGGCTATGATTCGGACCTCGCCGCTGATCTGCGCCGGGCTCTGGCCGAAGCCACGGGCATCGAGCTTGGCGATGCGATCACGGGCAACGTCGTCCAGCCGGACCTCAACATCACGATGGGCCGCCGAATGGCCGGCCGCGGCCTCTGGGATCGGGCCATCCCATACTACGAGCGAGTGCTCGAGGCGGGCAAACTGGTCGAAGAAGACCGCCTTGACATGGCGCGGATTTACCTCGAACTCGAACGCCCCGAAGATGCGCGGCGAATTGTGGAGACTATCGGCGAGAGCGCGCCCCTGCGCGCAGAGGCGCGCGGCCTGATCGAGGAGTGGACTAAGGAACATCCCGGGGGCCCGCCTGCGGAGCATCCCAGCGGGGCGCTCGGCGACCATCCTAATAAGGAGAGCTCGGACGCAGGGGAAAGCGTAGCCTCGCCGCTTGATGACTAGTCACCTATCCGAGCCGTCGGCGTCGCTCCGCATCATCATGAAGTTGCCTGCATCAAGTCCGCGGTTCGGCTCGGCCCGATTTATTTTCTCGATACTGGCCGTTGCTGGGCTCGTCGGCATATCGCGGCCGGTGCGTGCGCAATCGCGGG
>JAJFLK010000536.1 GCA_021772735.1 Candidatus Sumerlaeota bacterium
GAGGAAACTCGATCCGTCCTTCACCGTCGGGCAAGACCTGGCGGGCTTCGATATCAGTTTGCTCCGTTCATCGAAGAGAGTCGAAACCCTCAGGTATGAGGTGCTTAGCCTCCACGCCACCTTGAAGCGAAACCCCGGAGATAGAACCCAGACTTTCGTCACTCTTAGTTGCGCCCTGGAGTTCGGCAATAAATCGGGCGTGGCTGAAACCAAGGAGACGGAAAAGGCTCTTCGCGTCTTGATCCAGGAGCTCACCAGCAAGTATACCGTCGATGAGCTCAAACAGGTCGTCGGCAAGATCGAGTTGAAGAACGCCATTGCCAAAGCCGTCAACGGCAACCTCACTACGGCTCGGGTCCGCAAAGTTTATCTGACAGATTTTCGCCTGATGTCCGGCCCCGAGTAGGCGGAAGGCCGCTCGGTCCGTACGCACCTGATGCGATCCAGAGCCCCGAACAAATCACGAAGATTAACAGATTCTCAGTACTTCTAGCCCGGCCCCTCGGCTGAAGCGTCGCCCGATTTATTCGGCTCCGGGATGGGTGCGGGTATCGGCGCAGTATGCGACCTGCCCGCCGTTCGGGCCTGCGTGGATTTGCGTTGAAGTGACTCGACGATGAGCCGGTCAAAATCACGCGCGACATCGACACCCTGATTCTTCAGCCTCCGCATCAAGGCGGCGATCTCGGTCAACTGCGCGATGTTACGCCCCGGAACAACCGGCAGCGTCACCTGTGGCACACTGCATCCGAACAGCTCGACCAGATTATCGCCCAGCCCAAGGCGCTCGTATTCCTTTTGCGGATCCCACTTCTCCATTTGAACGATGAGCGAAAGTTCGCTCTCCTCGCGCACCGATCGCACGCCGAAAAGCCTCTCCACGTCGATGATGCCAAGGCCACGAATCTCCATGTGATGGCGCAGATTCGGCACGGACTCGGCAATCAGGCGCCCGGCCGAAAGCCTGCGCAGAAGCACAACATCGTCTGCGACCAGCAGGTGCCCGCGCTCGACCAGTTCCAGGCCGACCTCGCTCTTGCCGACGCCGCTCTTGCCCTGGATCAGGACGCCCAGCCCGAAGACTTCGACCATGACACCATGGATCGACCAGCGCGGCGCAAGGCGAAGCTCAAGATACTGACCCAACTCGGCCTGGAAAGGCGTCGTCAGATGAGTCGTCCGGAGCAGCGGGATCTTGAACTCCGAAATCACCTCGTGCAGTTCAGGTATGACCGGCAGCGAACGAGTCAGGATAACGCAGGGGATGTGAAATCGAAACATCCGACGCAGACATCGAACGCGCTCGGCTGAGGGCAGACTACGCAGATACGAAACTTCGGTCAGGCCGAGAATCTGAACTCGCTCCGAGGAATAAACCTCGAAATACCCCGCAAGGGCGAGGCCCGGCCGGTTCAGCTCGAACGAATCAATTGTGTCGTCCAGGCCCTCTTCGCACGCAAGCAATTCGAGCGCCCATGCTTCGCCGCGTTCTTCGAGCATCTCGCGCACCGTGATCTTGCGATTCTGGCTCTGCGGGCTCGATGGGTCCGGAGGCCCGGCGGTGGGAATTGAGACTTCCGGCGGTTCCTGGTCTGGTGTCACGTTCTGATCCTGGTCGCTGCGCTTCGTTGCAGTGTATTTCGTCGCGATGCCGACCTGGCACTCCAGCGCAAACTCGCCTCGTCGGGTGCCGCCTCGGGCCTGATCTTGTAACCCGCACGCCGCCTCAATGCAATTACAACGGTCCGGCCCTGCGGCCCTGTGCGGCTTGCCCGGCTTGCTATCGGGCCGCCAGGGTGGGAAACTGGAGATCCGGAGTCGGTAAGGCCACCATGTCAAAGATCCTCGTATTAGGCACAGGTCCGCTGCTCGAAAAAGGCGTGCGCAATTTCAGCGCGCATTGCCTGCGGACTTGGCATTTGGTCAAGCCGCTGCTCGACGCCGGCCACGATGTCGCTCTGTTTACCCAGCCGATCGAATCGGATCGACCCGAGACTCAGGTCGAGCACGGCATCGAAGATCGGCAGTACGAGGACTTCGCGTATAAGGCCTTTCGCAATTGCGATGAGTTTCACAACCTGAGTGAAATCAACGATTTTGCCGACGCATTCAGACCCGACGCGCTGCTCGGCATCAACTCCTACCCGTGCAAAATGCTGTGCGGCGTGCGTCATCGAGCGCCCCTGTGGGCCGATCTGAACGGCTCGGTCATCATCGAGGCCCAGGTCAAATCCAGGGTCTACGGCAATAACTCACTGATGGGCTTTTATTGGGAAATGGAAGAGGCCGCCCTGAAGCGATCGGACCGATTCTCGGTCGTTTCGATGCGCCAATTCTACGCCCTTCACGGCGAACTGGCGGCCGTCGGCAGGCTAAACCGCCACACTTTCGATCACCCGTTCGCCACGCACATCCCGAACGCATACAACCCGTTTTTTTCCGATCCTGCCGATCGTGACCTCGGTGAGCGTTCGATCCGTGGCGGAGCGAAGGGCCCACCCGAAGATGCGTTCATCGTCCTGTGGTCCGGCGGATACAACGCCTGGGTTGAGCTTGAGCCCTTCATGGAGGCTCTGGAGCGCGCGATGGAGGCGTGCCCGAACCTTTATTACGCGTCGACCGGCGGGCGCATCCACGGTCACGACGACCTGACGTATCCGAAGTTCGAGCAGATGGTGCGCCGAAGCCGTTTCGCGAAGCGTTTCAATCTGCTCGGCTGGATCGACCCGCTCGATCTGCCCGGGATTTACGCCCAGGCCGATCTGGGCCTTTGCATCGATTCGCGAAACTTCGAGACGATGTTCGGCGCGCGCAACCGGACGATCAACATGATGGCCGCCGGACTGGGCGTTCTGACTTGCGAGGGCGCGGAGATCAGCGACGAGCTGATCCGCGAGGGTGTCGCCATCGGATGCAAACAGGACGACCCCGAACGCTTGGCCGAGGGTCTGATCGCGGCCTGCCAGGATGCAGATTCGATCCGCGAGCTCGGCGAGAAAGGGCGGCAATACGTCCTTGAGCATTTCAGCTACGAGCGTACCACGCGCGAGCTTGTGCAGTGGGCCGAGGCCCCGGACTTCGCGCCTGATAATGTAGCCAAACTGCGTCGGGCTCCCGAGGGCGCCGATGCCTTTTCGCTCGCGACCAACCCGATTGAAGAGGAGTGGGCGCGCGCCCATGCGAACGGGTCCTCCGCGAACGGCCGCGTCGGCGGTGGGGCCAGCGTGTCAAGACGTCCGTCCAAACGCTTCGTCGAGCGGGTTATCGGCCCGGAACGATACGCCAAACTCAAATTCCTCCGCCGGGATTGGATGGGGCATTATCTCCCGCAATATCGCGAGCGCCAACGCGAGATTCGCCGTGGACAACGCGGAAGGCTCGAAGACCTCTATATCTTCCTGACCAACGCCTGTAACGCGCGCTGCAAGCATTGCTTCTATATTGATGAGCTTGGCCACGTCCCCGGCGAGATGCGGCTCGAAGACTACAAACGCCTCGCGCCCACGCTGCCGCACCTCGATCACATCACGCTGACCGGCGGCGAGGCAATCATGCACCCGGAATGCCGCGAGATCATCGACGTCCTCGGCCAGGCGACCCGCGCCAAAAAGATCACGCTCATCACCAACGCTTTCATGCCCACCAAACTCGAAGGCATGGTTGCGTCTATCCTCGAAGAGCATTCCATCCCCGGCACGCTCGATATCCTCATTTCAATCGACGGCATGGAAGAGACGCACAACACCATCCGAGGGAACAAGCGCGCGTGGCAATACGTCAACAGCTCGCTCGGACTGCTGACCAAATTCCGCGATCGTTACCCCGGGCGGTTCGACCTTGGCGTCATCACGATCGTCACGGACCGCAACTGGGGCGAGCTCGAAGAACTGAACGATCACTTGAGGCTCCACTACAACTGCCGCCACGGATTCGAAATCATCCGAGGCTCGGACTTCAGCGTCTGGAACCTGCCCGAAGAGGTGCGGGTGCATTTCAATCCGGCCGGGATGAGCCTGCCGCCGCGCGAACATTGGGATGAAATTGAGGCGACGCTGGGCCGGATCAACCGACGGTCGGGAATCTCGAATCACGCCTTCCACCTGACGACGCAGTTCACGTTCGAGATGCTGCGAACCGGAAAGAAGGCGATGGACTGCGTCTCGGCGGGTCAGAATGTCGGCGTGCTTTTCCCCAAGGGCGAGATCGCGATGTGTGAGTTTTCCAAGTCGTGCGCGAACGTCCGCGATTATGACATGGATTTCGCGCGGGCCTGGGCCTCAGCCGAGTCCGACGCCATGCGCGAGAAGCTAAGCGGGTGCCATTGCACGCACGGCTGCTATCTCTCCAAGAACATCGAATACACGCGGCGCGGCCAGATCGCGATGCTCAAGGATTTATAGTCGCCAATAGCCCCCATATCCGCATGCCGGTGACGGCTTCACCCGCGCCATTTCGAATTGCTCATCATGACGCCAGGCAATCCAGACAGCTTGCCCTCGGATCAGCCCACATCGCCCGCTCCGCAGGTCTCATCGGCTTCTCCGACCGAGTTGATATCCGTGATCATCGTCTCGTGGAACCGTTGCGACGACCTTGATGTCGCGCTGGCTTCGGTACGACGGCAGGATTATCCGAACCTCGAAATCATTGTCGTCGATAACGGCTCTGCCGACGGCACGGTGGAGATGCTCCGCTCGGGCAGGCACGGCCCGCTGGCGCTCTATCGCGCGTCGGAAAACCTCGGCGCGAGCGTCGCCCGCAATATCGGCCTGCGGCTCGCCAGAGGCTCGCTCGTCGCGTTTATGGATTCAGACGCCGAAGCGCTCGAAGCTACTACGTTAACGCGGCTCGCTCGGCGCATGACCGAGGAGGCGAAAGTCGGCGCGATCGCTCCGGCAATTTATCTCGACGCGGATCGCGAAGACCCCTGGTTCCTCGGCGGGTATTACATTCGTGGGCTTTATTGCGATCGGCTCAAAGCCCAATGCGAGTGGCGCGATCCAGAGTTCCTGAGCACGTGCTTCTCGCTCTGGGATGGCGATCTAGTGCGCCGGCTGGGCGGCTTCGACGTCGCGCTGCCCTATGGCTTCGAAGACAACGACCTCTCGTGGCGCGTGCAGCGCGCGGGCCGGAGCCTTGAAGTCGAGCCGTCCCTCGCCGTGCGTCATCACTTGAGTTCTGCCTCGCGCATCCGGCCCGAATCTGACGCGTGGAATCACTTCCGATACGACGAACGCGCACGGCATTGGATTCAAATCAAGAAGCTTGGCCTCTGGGGGTACCTCAAGGAGGAAGCCTGGCAATGGAGCGCGGCGGGCCGAAAGCAACGCTATTACATCTACCTGAACTCGCCGTTCGCCCGCCGCCAGCGCCTGAGGCTCTTCGCAGGAACGACGCTCGCCGCATTGGTCGCCACGCCTCGAATAGTACGAAGCCGGAATAATGACTTCATCGAGCAGACCGCGATTGATGATTCGATGATCGAAAGAATTGGTGAGTCCGAGCACGCCGATTGAAATCAATCAGACGCCTAGGCGGCCCGGCCACCGGCCAGCTTCTTGACCCGGTGTTCTTCGAGGATGTCGAAAAAGTCAGCCTGCGGGCGCTTGACGCGCGTGCGAAGTATGAAATCCGCGATCGGCACGACAACGTTCAAGTTCTTCATGTAATAGACGTGATGGAGCCGGTGGTGCTCCTGGATGAACTTGAAAAAGTGAGTCCGCTCGAATCGGCGATCCTTGGGCAGGTGCATGCAGAAGTGGAGATACTCGTAAAGGGCATAATAGATAACCATGGCCGAAAACGCGCCCGCGGCCGCGCCCCATCCCCCGGCCCACAGCCAAAGGACGGCGAAAAGCGGCAGGTGAAGCGCGAAAAGAAGGGGCGCGTTCCACCACGCAAAGGTAACGTGGCTCATCGTGTCTTCGTCGTGGAATTCTTCATTGAAGAAATAGGTCGCGTCGGCTTTGAAGACTTCATGGTGCTCGAGCTGGTGAGCGCGATAAGCGTACTTCCAGCCCAGTAGCAACTTCGTGCCGTGCATGACATATTTGTGCAACGTCCATTCGAAAAAACTCGAATAGACGAAGCAGCCGATGAAAGCAATGGCGAAGGCGAGGATGATCATGCGGAGTGGCTCCCTTTTTCGAGAAGGCTTCGGTTACCTTGAATTGTCTTGCTTGATCCCGCGCTTTGGAAACGCCTGTGTCGGACGAGGAATGAAGCGGCTTGTCGGGCGCTCGAATAACGCTTCGAATCGCCGGTCGAGGTATCAATATGCTAAATCGCGAGGGCGCGTAAAGCCAAACACTATTTCGGCGAGCCTCGTTTCGGCGTTCGCTTGCGGGCTCATTCTCTTATCGGTTTCATGCTCGAAAAACTCGACCGGCGGCGGCAATTCCAGGGCTTCACCCGAGGCAATCGTCCGCATCGAATTCTGGCACGGGATGGGCGCAGCGACGCATCAGGAGCTGCTGTTGACGTTCGCCGAGGAGTTCATGGAGCTTCATCCCGAGGTCGATGTAACTCCGGTCTTTCAAGGGACATACGGCACGCTTTACCAGAAGCTCATCGCGGCGGTCACGGCGCGCCATCCTCCGGCGCTTGCCATGATGTACGAAGCCTGGACGACGCGGCTGCTATATCGAAATCGCCTCGCACCGGCCGAGCAATTCACCAACGGGCCGAGCGGATTTTCGCCCACCGCGATCGATGATTTCTACCCTACCTTCCTCGACGACAATTCGTGGGACGGCCGCCTGGTCACGATGCCGTTCAACAAGAGCGCATACGTGCTGCAATACAACGTCGATCTCCTGCGTCGCGCAGGGTTCGAACGGCCGCCGCGAACGCGAGATGAACTGCGCGAAACTGCAGAAGCGGTCGCCCGCCTCAAGACCGAGGACGGTCGCGCCTGCGTCGGTTTGCTCGTTCGGCCTCAGCTCGAAGCCTTCGCGACGCTCCACCTTGGAGCGGGCGGCCGGTTCATCGACGGCGACGCAAATCCGCTGATGCAAACTCCCTTGGCGCGAGAGTCGCTCGAATTTCTTCGCGGCCTGATAGACAGCGGCGCTGCCCGTGTCGACGCGACTTATCCTTCGGTCCGGTTTGGAGCCGGCAATGTCGGGATGTTTATCTATTCCTCGGCGGCGTTTCCGTTCAACGACCGCTTCAGCGACGGGAAGTTCCAGTGGGGCGCCGCGCCCGTGCCATCGCCCGATGGCAGTTCTGAAGCTGGACGCCGCGCTCTGTTCCAAGGAATGAACGTCGGGCTTTTCGCAGGCCATTCACCCGAGGAATCCGAGGCGGCTTGGGAGTTCCTCAAATACATGCTCGAACCCGAGCAGGCCGCGCGCTGGTCGATGCTCACGGGATACTGCCCCGTGCGCCGCTCAGTGCTCGAAGTCCCGGCCTATCGCGATTACCTCGAATCCAATCCCAATATGGGTGTCGCCATCGCGGAGATCGACCGCGCGAGCTTCGAGCCGAAACCGGACTTCTGGGAGTCGTGGCGTGGCGAGGTCGGCGACCAGATCGCCGCCGCGCTGCAAGGCTTCAAGACGGTCGATCAGGCCCTCGCCGACGCACAAAGCGCCGGTGAAGACGCGCTCAAATACGACAGCAAATTTGCGGCGCCAAAATGGGCAGATAACGATTGACGATTCGCCTCACCGATAACCTACGCCAACGAGCCCGCCCGGGGCGCCCATCTTTCGTGCGCCCGACGTGGAACTTGATCTGGACTTTATAAAGGAGGGATCGGCATCCGCTCGGGCGTGACCTCGCGCACTTTCTTGACGAGCGCGAGATAATTGTTACCCAGGTTTGTCCGCTGGAAAGGTCGGTCCATGCGGATCAACTGGCGCAGGATCGGGAAGGCGACTCCCGAGACCAACTGAATCGGACGGGGGAAGTGGCTGCCGTGATCTTTGACTCCCGTGACGACCGTATTCTCGGGGCGAAATTCCTTATCCGCGCCCAGCAGTTTGAGCGCGACATTATAGGCCCATGTATAGAAATTGCCGACGGGGAATCCGATAGTCAGCAGTTCAAGTGTCTCGAATCCAGCGGCCTGGATCTTCTCGATCAGGTCGGGCCGATCGTATCGCCGGTAGTGCCCCGCAAGCCGATCGTGCGGCCCGTACGTGCGCGAGTGGGCGGGGACGACAATTCCCAAATGCCCCCCCATACGCAGATACGTGTTCATGACGGCAAGCAAATTCCGATCGTCATCGTAATGCTCAAGAACATTGAGCAGAAAGATCAATGCCTCGTCGCTGTATTCATTCTTGAGAAAATCGGATTCGACAAATTCAGTGTTTGGAAGATTCTTGGCCCGCGCGATATTGATCGCATCATGCGAATAATCAATGCCGACTCCCTGCAAGGATAGCGACGCGAGGGTCTCCATCGTAAAGCCGTCGCCGCATCCGAATTCGATGTAGCGCGGCCCCAGACCATATTGCGGAATCAGGCGGCGCAATAAATCGCCCTGACGATAATCCAGCGGAACGTCCACGAAAACCCTGTCGATGTCGCGGTTAAGATAATGCGATTTAAGACCGGGCACTTGCCCGGCAGGGGCGCATCGGGTATCTAGTCGAGTCTAAATCTTCGGTGCCCATGCGTCAACCGGCGCAACGAAGCCGCACCAGAACGAGCTCCTCGCGTGGCGGCAGCCGCAGTCCCGTCGCCCCTCGTATACCCTCAATGGAAACCAATCCCTTCAAACGTGCCGTTATCGGCTATGGGAAGCAACTGACGCTCGAAGCACGCGGCGTGACGCGGCGCCCGATCGGCCGGCTTGCCGATTGGCTCACCGCCCACCGAGTTGATGTCGCGATCGCGTTCGTGCTCTGGGCGCTTTTCGTGCAGCTCTATTTCTGGACCGGCCGGCATTTCATGGCGACCGGCGTGATGTATCTCGACGACGGTATTTTTGGCTGGGACGTCCAGCGCTCGGTCGAAGACATGCTTACCGCGGGCTCGAATCGCCGAAGCAACGTCCATCCCTTCTTCGTTCTGTATGCAAAACCCTACGCCACAATCTTCTCCAGCCTGTTCGGGCTGACCAAGCATACAAGCGCCCTCGCCGTATCATCATTCACGACCGGATTCGCCGTCGTGGCGGCATACGCCTTCTTCCGAGCCTGGGGCACGGCCATCTTCGAGTCGGCCGTCTTCGCGGCTATCTACGGCGCGGGCTTCACAACATACATGTGCGGCGCCGCGCCCGAGACTCGCGCGTTCTCGAACTTCAATATTGTCACGCTCCACCTGCTTGCCTGCGTCGGAATCGTGCACAGGCGCGATTCGCAGTTCCTGTGGTGGATCGCGGCGGTCTTCACTTACGGCACGACCATATCGAACGTCTTGAAAATTCCGTTCGGTTACGTGGCGACGCATTGGGGCCGATTGCCCAAACACGAATTGACGGTGCGCGTTGTTACGTTCCTTGTCACGGTCGGCGTGGCCTGCCAGCTCCTGACCTCGCTCGCCGGGAGCTCGCGCGACGTCATGCGCGATAAGTGGATGACGACAGAGGAAACGCGAGGCGGCCGGCTCGACGACATTCCCGTGCGCATGGCTCGCAATTTCTTCCTCTACAGCGTCGTCGCGCCGACGCCCGAATACGCCGAGTTCTTCTTCCATGGCGCGAATCATCAGGTCGCAAACTTCCTCAATTCATCCTATAAACCCCTGCCCAAAATGCTGGCGTGGATTTGGACGGGCATACTCGCGGCGGGCCTGGCGGCGGC
>JAJFLK010000537.1 GCA_021772735.1 Candidatus Sumerlaeota bacterium
CGCGGCCCGCACGTCATTTCCTCGACGTATTCGAGGGTTATGAAGCAATCGTCACGCCTTCGAGTTCATGCGCTTCGATGGCCAAACACTTCAGCGCGCGGATGTTCCGCGAGTTGGCCAGCGATATTTATGAATGCCCGCAAGCAGATCGGGCGGCCGCCGTCGGCGCGCGGACCCACGAGTTGACCTCCTTCATCGTCAACGTGCTGGGCCGGACCGATGTCGGCGCGGAGTTCGCCGGTTCGGTCGCGATCCACGAATCGTGTCACCTGCGCGAGATCGACGCGCGGGGAGAGGCCGAACAACTCGTGCGCGGCGTGACCGGAGCGACTTTGAAATCCCTGCCAAATTCCGATACGTGCTGCGGATTCGGCGGTTCGTTCGCGGTGAAGTTCCCGGAAGTCTCCGGCGCGATGACCGAGTACAAATGCGAGAACATCGCTGCGGCCCGGGCCGACGCGATCGTCACAACCGACGCCGGGTGCATGCTCCAGATCAACGGCATGCTGCATCGCCAGGATTCGCCCGCGCGGGTGCGGCACATCGCCGAACTTCTTGCCGGACGCATCGCGCGGGGGGTCAGCGCGTGACCGGGGGGACTTCCCAGAGCACAAAGTCGGGTCATCATTTTTCCGACAACGTCAATCGCGCGCTGCGCGATACCGAGCTCCAGCAGCGGCTGCGGCTGATGCTGGGGCTGACCAAGCGGGTTCGATATACGGCAATCCCGCCGGGCACGCCGACCGACATGGCCCGCGACAAAGGCAAGCTGATCCGAGCCGAGGTGGTCGCGCATCTGGATCAATATCTTGAGGAGTTTATCGTCAACGCTACGGCGCGCGGCATCCACGTTCATCTTGCGCGGACGAGCGACGATGCCCGGCGTATCGTGCTGGAGATCGCAAACAAGCACGGCGTCCGGCGCGTCACCAAAGGCAAATCGATGGTGAGCGAGGAATGCGGCATTCGCGAGGCGATGTTGGCCGAGGGCATGGAAGTCACGGAGACGGACCTCGGCGAATTGCTCGTCCAGCTCGCCGAGGAGCCGCCTTCGCACCTCATCGGCCCCGCGATCCACATGAACCATCGGCGGATGGGCGAGGCGCTGGCAAAGATCACGGACGACGGCAAGGCGCTGCCGCCCGAGCCGCAGCTCATGATGGACGTCACGCGGCGTTGGCTGCGTTCCAAATTTCTCGAAGCGGACATGGGTATCACCGGCGCAAACTTCGGAATCGCGGAAACCGGAACATTCTTCATCGTCACGAACGAAGGCAACGGGCGCATGACGAGCATGCTCCCCCGCGTCCACGTCGCGATGATGGGCATCGAGCGACTGCTTCCGACCCTGGATTCCATGCCGACGATCCTGCAATTGCTCACCCGCGCGGGCACGGGGCAGTGGATCACGGTTTACGTTTCGATGTTCGCCGGGCCGCGCGCCTGCGGCGAACTCCAGGGCCCCGAGGAGCAGCACCTGGTTCTGGTCGATAACGGCCGCTCGAAATTACTGGGGACACAGTTTGCCGAAGCGCTCGAATGCATCCGCTGCGGCGCGTGCCTGAACGCGTGCCCGGTCTATGAGAAAGGCGGCGGGCACTTGTATGAATCCGTCTATGGCGGCCCGATCGGAAAGGTCGTCACGCCGCTTTACGGCAGCTCGCCGATCGCGAACGAACTTCCCCATGCGTCCTCGCTGTGCGCGGCGTGCCGCGATGCCTGCCCGGTCAAGATCGACATCCCGCGCATGCTGGTCGGCCTGCGACGCGAGAATAAGTTCCCCGGCAAGCTGGGTCGTTTGGAAAATCTTGGCGTCGCGGTCGCGAGCCGCGTCCTCGCCTCGCCTGCGCTGTATCGATTCGCCGCCCGCATTGCCAAACCGCTCATGGCCAGGTCGCGCAGGGGGGTAAGTTCGCGCAGCGCGGGCAAATCGCACGACGACGGATGGATCACGCAGGGACGCGGACCACTCTCGCAGTGGACACTGAATCGCGATCTGCCGCCTTTGGCCGCAGTGCCTTTCCGCGAGCGATGGCGGCGCAAGAAGGAAGGGCGATCCGGCTGATGACAGTATCAAAGGAAATAGAGACCTATATCGGCGACCTGCGCGATCAATTGAACGCCGGCGCGGCGCGCCCGCCCAAAGGCGAGTTGCTCGAACGCGCAAACGCCATCGAGCTGGTCTGGCCCGAGGCCGAGTTCCCTGCCGATCGGCCGCTGGCGGATCAATTCACCAAAGCGCTCGCCGCGTGGGGGGCGAAAGTCCACCGCGTCGCCGATGAGGCCGAGGTGATGCCAAAGATCGCCGAGTTGATCCAGGCCGCCGAGGCCAAAAAGATCAGCCGCTTCCGATGCCCGAGGCTGGACCGCTTCGATTGGCAAGGCGGGCTTGACGCGCTCGATCTGGAGTGGATCATGCCGACGCCGCAGGAGGTCGAGGCCGTCGGGTCCGTTGAGGCCGGCGCGTCCGCCGAGGCCGGAAACTTCGAGGTGCGCCGTGCGATCCGAAACCGGCTGGCCGAGATCGATGTTGGCATCACAGACGCCGATCTCGCCGTGGCGCATACCGGGACGCTGCTTTTCCGGTTCTCGGCCGAGCGCTCCGGGTTGATCAACCTGCTGCCGTGGACGACCATCGCGATCGTCTGGGAGGCGCAGATGGTCCGGACGGTCGAGGATCTGATTCGATATCTGGGCGAAGTGCAGGCGGGCGAAGACTGGCCGTGCAATACGGTCTTCGCGACGGGGCCGAGCCGGAGCGCGGATATCGACCTCACCGTCGGCCAGGGCGCTGCCGGGCCGGGCAGGGTTCATATCGTGCTTATCGAAAACGGAACGCCAGGCGAGTATGGTGTGGCCGATTAACAGCACGGCATCATCAAAGATCGACTGGAAACAGCGCGGGAATTGGGAGCATCAGATATGGCAGGCAAAACAGTGGCGCTCGCGGGCGTCGGAGCAATGGGTAGCGGCATCGCACACGTCGCGGCGCAAGGCGGGTGGACG
>JAJFLK010000538.1 GCA_021772735.1 Candidatus Sumerlaeota bacterium
ACAAGCGGCGGACGGTGGCGAGGTGGCGGGTCTTGTTGTCAAGCTGGCGAGCGACGATCGCATTCTGGTCGCAGTGACTGCGGTCTATCCGGCAGAGCAGGCCGAGGCGCACCGTGCGAGCCTTCAGGTCATCGTGGAGAATCTGATCATTGCCGCTCCGGCACCACCCGCGCCGGAGCCGGAGCTCATTGATGAAGCCGCCGGAGAGCCCGGCTCCGAAGATGCCACGGAACCCGGCGATGACGCCACCGAAGCATCCAAGGCCGAAGCAGGCTCGGAGCCAGCCGGTGATGCCGCCGCCGAAGCCAAAGCAGACGCCCCGCCAGAGGCGGCTCCTGAAGCGGCCCCCGAAGCCGATGCGCGTGACGCCGGCGCTGATGCTCTCGCCGCTTTCGGCGGTCCCTGAGCGGTTGCCGCGATTGGCCGCGACCGTCCCGGTGTTCGCCTACCAGGTCGCGCTGCGGCGCAGGCGCTCGAGCGAGGCTGCCAAGGCTTTGCCAAGCGGCGGGGTCGTCGTCTCGAATTCGGGAAGATACTGATAAAGGATCTCGATGACTTCGGTCGAGCTGCTTGCGCTCATGGTCGCTTTGGCCAGAGCTCGCATGGTCTCCATAGAAGCCTGCATCAGCGTCCATTTGATCAAACCGATGGCGTGCGAATCGAGCGAGAGCCGTCTGAAGCCAAGGCCGATGAGGATTAGCGCGGCCCAGGGATGCGCAGAGATCTCGCCGCAGATCGTCACCGGGCGGTCGGCGCGCCGGCATTGCTTCATGAGGAAATCCAGAGCGTTGAGCACGCTGGGGTGATACCACTGATAAAGCCAGCCAACGCTCGGATTGCTGCGATCTGCGGCCATCAGGTATTGGATCAGGTCGTTCGATCCGACACTGAAGAAGTCTGCGGATTTGGCAAGCTCCTCAACGGCGAACATCGCGCCGGGGACTTCGATCATAACGCCGACTGGGATGTTCGGATCGAATTTAACTCCGGCTCGCTCCAGCTCGTTCTTCACGGTGTTCAGTTCGTCCAACGCGAGGTTGAGCTCTTCCGGAGTTGAGATCATCGGGAAAAGAATGGCGAGTGGTCCGCGCGCCGAGGCCGTCAGGATCGCGCGGAGCTGGACCCGAAGCAGCCCGGTATGCGCGAGCATGTACCGCGTGGATCGGAAGCCCATCATGGGATTCTCTTCGTGGCCGAATCGGATGGCCTCAGGAATTTTATCGCCGCCGATATCGAAGGTGCGAATCGTCGCCCGGCGACCTCCGGCCAGATCGATGATCATTTCGTAATGTGCTGTCTGGGCCTTGAGGCCCGGGAAGGTGCGGCCGGACATGAAAGGGATTTCGGTTCGATACAGGCCGATCTCGTCCGGACCGTGCGTATCGATGGAGTCGAAATCCGAGAACAGACCGGCGTTTAGGCCCAGGCTGATCTCGGTCCCGTCGCTGGTGCGGGCCGGGCCGCGCAAATCCTCGGGACCGCCTTCGGGCAGGGTGCCCAAAACCCGGGCGCGTTCGGCGTAACGCTCGGCGACTTTGGGCTCGGGATCCAGCAGGACCAGGCCCTCGGATCCATCAACAAGAAGCCTCTTGGAATTCATCAGGCGTTCGAGCTCTTGCTCGGCCACTTGCACGGCGGGGATGCCGAACGACCGGGCAAGTATCGACGTGTGGGAGTGGATGCCCTGGTGGGTCATCACGATCGCGCCGATGCGGCGCGGACCGAGGCGAAGCAGGTCGCCGGGCAGCAGCGTCCGGGCCACGGCGACGATCCGCCCCTGGGTTAGCCCCGCGCGAATGGTTTTCACGCCGAGCGAGTGCAGCATACGGTTGGCGATATCACGGAAGTCAGTTGCACGGGCGGCAAACGAGGGATCGGGTTGCTTCTCAAGCAGGTGAATCCACCTCAAGGCCGTGGCGCGAATTGCCTCGGCCGCCGAAGCGCCGCCTTCGATCAGAGCGACGATCTCACGCGTCGTTTCCTCGTCCTTGAGAATCATTTTGTGCGCCAGCAGGATCGCATAGCCGTCCGAGGAGCCGCTGATGGCTCGGGCGTCGCGCTCGACCTCACGCCCGACCCTCCCGCTGGCTCTGCGCACGGCTTTGAGCTCTTCGGCGATGCCGCGCGCGGGCGGCGTATAAATCGTCGCCAGATTGAGCCCCTGATCGAACAGGTTGGGCTCTCCGGTGAAGCAGCCCGGCGCCATCATCCGGCCCGTGATGATCGTCGCGCGAGGATCGGGGGCGTCGGGCGTCGGCTGATCGGTCGGGCCGGCCTCATCTCTCTTGCGGAACGACGCCGCGACGACGCTGCCGATCGGCCGGGCAAGCGTGTTGAGCA
The DNA here is from genome assembly GCA_021772735.1 of Candidatus Sumerlaeota bacterium. Classification (GTDB taxonomy): domain Bacteria; phylum Sumerlaeota; class Sumerlaeia; order MVZB01; family JAJFLK01; genus JAJFLK01. The sequence continues at coordinate 2,341 of JAJFLK010000538.1, forward strand.
GGGCGATCTCCTCGCGAGAGAAATCCCGCGCCGCGCGAGTCTGGACCACAAGCGCGCCGATGACGCGCTGTCCGCTCGTCACCGCAACGCCGAGGTAGGAGTGAAATTGTTCCTCGCGAATCCCGACGACGTATTTGTAGTTCGGGTGCGAAGGGCCATCCCGCACGGCAAGCGGCTTGCGCGTATCGACGACAATGCCCGTCAGGCCCTCGCCCGAAGCCAGTGCGCGAAGCCCCAGGCTGGCGCGGTCCAGGCCGTCGGTCGCTTCGAGGTAGAGGTCACCGGTCTTGCCCGACTTACGATACAGCGAGCAGACATCGACCCGCATGGCTTCCTTGAGGTAAGTCACAACCGCGTCGAGGCGTTCGCGAAGCGTACCCTCGCGCTCGAGAAGCTCACTGACTTCTTCGGCGATGAGAATGGGATTGTAGTTCGCTGTGGGGCTCAAATCTTTCGTGTCTCAAGCGGTGGTTCCCGATGACCCTGCAAGTTATTTGCCAGGGGCCGTGCGGGGCCGGGCCAGCGGCGCCTTGGGCCGGAGCACGGTCCACAGAACCCCGGCGACGGCAATGACGATCAGGTAAATGCCCTGCGAAGTCGAGATCGGCGTATTGAACCAGTATCCCCGAGAGGCATCCCCGCGCAGGAACTCCAGCCCAAATCGTGCCAAACCGTAGAAAACGAGATAATAGATGAAAATCTGGCCGGGGAAGCGACGGCGGCGCCAAAGGAGCAGCAGGGCGCCCGTGATAATGAAGTTCGACACGCTCTCGAGGATCTGCGTCGGGAAAACGGGCAGCGACCCCGCCGCTGACGGAAGGATCAGGCCAAGCGAGAGGTGATCGTGATAGGCGTAAGAGAACAGCGAATGGCCCTGATCGTCCATGATGTGCGGAAACGATACACCGTACCATGCATCCGTTTTGCAGACTCCGCCGAAGCAGCAGCCGGCAAAGAAGCAGCCGATGCGTCCGACGGCATGGGCCAGCGCCAGGCTCGGCCCGGCGATATCGCCAACTTCCCAAATCGGGAGTTTGTGTCGGCGGATGAAGATGATCGCGGCGACCGTCGCCCCGACGAACCCCCCGGCGAAGACGAATCCCTCCCGGGCGAGCAGCAGCGAGAGCGGATCATCCAGAACCCTATCGAACTCAGTGAGAATGAAAAGAGCCCGGGCGCCCAGGAACCCGGTCAGGAGGACGACGAACGAGAGATCGTAGATGTGGTTCGGATCGATGTCCCTCTTTTTGCCAAGATGCACGGCGAGGGCCACCGCTGCGACCACGCCGAGCATGATCATCACGCCATAGGTCGCGATGGGAAAACTGCCGATGTGGAAAAGGATGGGGTGCATAAGAGGGGCGCCGCTATCGGGAACTCGCGCACCGGGCGCACTGCACGCGGACGCGGTACGCCGGCGCCGAACCAGTCGGCCAGATTCTACCGAAGCTCCTTGAGAGACGACAGTTCTTATTCCGCGAGGGTTTGGGCGAGGCCCGATTCGATTTCCGCGAGGTGCCAGCGTTCGCTTCGATGATGAGACTGCACGGAAACGGCTTTTTCCATTTTCGGGCAATTTATCCTTGTATGAACGACATTTGTGGTATAGGCTCGATATGTGAGCGGGTTCACGCTGGGTTAGTCCCCCTGAAGTCCAGGATTGACTCCAGCTCGGCGAGCCATTGGGGCGGGTTGATCGGTCGATATCCGAGCCGCCACGTAGCGTGCAAGACGTTGAAGGCATTAGAGATGAACAGGTTCGCCCGCCTCATTCCACTCATCCGGCGCAACCGGGCGACTCTGGCGGTCGGGGCTGTCGCGCTCCTGTTGGCCAACTTTCTCGACGTTCAAGTGCTCGTCCTGCTCGGGCGTGGGATCGATCTTCTGGGCTGGGAGATGGGCCCGGTTTCGGGCGCGAAGCCGGGGATTCTTGGGGCGGTGCTCGCGACGATCGTCTGCGTCGCGATGGCCGGGGCGATGGCTCGATTCTGGATGCGTCGCTTGATCATCGGCGTCTCGCGCCACATCGAGTTCGATCTGCGCAACGATCTTTTCGCCCATCTTCAGAAAATGTCGCCGTCGTTTTACCAGAAATACCCGACGGGCGACCTGATGGCGCGCGCCACGAACGATTTGGAGGCGGTCCGCCTCGTCGTGGGTCCGGCGGTGATGTATGTCTGCTCGACGGGCGTTATGCTGCCCATGAGCGTGTATCAGATGATTCGAATATCTCCCTCGCTCACGCTCATCTCATGCCTGCCTCTGCTGCTGATCGTGCCGCTGTTTTATTTTTTCAGCTCGCGCATTCACCGCCGTTTCATGGTCGTCCAAGAGACCTACAGCGCGATATCAACACGCGTGCAGGAGGCCCTGACCGGCGTTCGCGTCATCAAGGCCTACGCGCGTGAGGACTCCGAGGCCGGGCGGTTCGAGAAACTCTCGGAGCAATTCGTGGACGAGAACGTCCGTCTCACGCTTCTGCAGGCGCTTTTTATCCCGATGCTGGGCTTCGTTGTCGGTTCAACCCTGCTGGCGCTCATCTGGGCCGGTTCGACGATGATCACTCGGGGCGCGGGGGTGGCAGGCGGATTGACCCAGGGTCATTTGATTTCATTCTTCCTGCTCCTGATGGCGAACATCTGGCCACTAGCCGCGATTGGATGGGTGTTCTCTTTGTTCGAGCGCGGCTCGGCTTCGATGAAGCGGATCGACGAGCTGTTTGAAGCAAGCCCCGATGTGGTCGATTCGGACAACGTGCCGGTCCGAGTTGAGAAAATGCTCGGTCGCATCGAGGTCCATGACCTGACGTTTACGTATCCCGGCGCCGAGCGGCCCGCGTTGCGCGACCTTGACGTGACTGTGCCCGCCGGGCGGACTCTTGGGTTAACCGGGCCGGTCGGCTCAGGCAAATCCACGCTGGCTCAGATCCTCGCCCGGCGATACAACCCGCCACGCGTGAGCGTCCTTGTCGATGGCGTTGATCTTCTGGATTGGCCGCTCGCCGAATATCGATCGCAGGTGGGGATCGTCGATCAGGAGCCGTTTGTTTTCAGCGATACGATCCGGGCGAATATCCTCTATGCCGTTCCGGATTCGACCAACGGGACGGCAGAGAGCATGGCCGGGATCGCCCAGCTCGCCAAAGACGTCGAGCGCCTGCCGGGTTCATACGAAACGATGCTCGGCGAGCGGGGGATCAACCTCTCCGGAGGGCAGCGTCAGCGCGCGGCTTTGGCACGGGCGATTGCGGCCGATCCGGAAATACTGATTCTGGACGACGCACTGGCGGCCGTCGATACGCACACCGAGGAAGAGATTCTCCGGGGGCTGGCCAAGGTCATGCGCGATCGAACGACGTTGCTCATCTCGCATCGCATTCGCACCGTTTCGATCGCCGATCACATTTTGTATCTCGAAGACGGGTGCGTCGTCGAGCAGGGCACGCACGCCGAACTCCTGTCTATGGGCGGCCGATATGCGGCGCTCGCGCGCAAGCAGCAGCTTGCCGAGGAGATCGAGGCGACGGCCTGAGGCGTGGAAATAATGGTGCGGGATAGAACGCGCGGGATAGAGGGCACGGAATTGACGAGATCAAATTGAAGGCACGGTAACTTGAGCGAATCGAACGGCAGCAATTCTTCTGGCATTGGCACCCGCAACGGCACGGGCAAGGCGACGCGAGAGCGCGCCGCCGCCGAGCCGGACCGCGACAAACGGGACGAGGCCTTGTGGGACGACGATAGCCGGCACAAGGCGATCGACCGGCAGTTGATGGTTCGGTTGTGGGGATACCTAGCGCCGTTTAAGCGTTCAGCCTTTATGTGCGTGGCAGTTTCGCTGGCCGTCGCCGGGCTCAAGATCGCCCAGCCGCTCATCGTTTTCCGAATTCTGGAAAAGGAATTGCCCGCAGGAGATTCGGCCGGCATCGCGGCGATGGCCATGCTTTTCGGTGTCGTGATCGCGCTCGTGCTGTGCCTGGAAGTTTTGTTCAATTACATGACAGGCGTGCTCGGGCAACGCTCGATGCACGGTCTACGGATGGCGATCTTCCGGCACGTTAACGGATTGGACGCCGCGTTCTTCGATCGGACTCCCGTCGGGCGATTGATCACTCGGATGACGTCGGATGTCGCGACTTTGAATGAAGTCTTCGCGACGGGTGTGATCTCCATCCTTGCCGAGATGCTGATGATCGGCGGTCTTCTCGTCATCATGATGGTCGTCGATTTTCGCCTCTCGCTTCTGGTCATCTGCGCGCTGCCCGCGATGATCGCGACAACCATGATCTTCCGAGGTCACGCGCGTAAATGGTATCTGGAGGCGCGTCAGAAGCTCGCTGTGGTCAATACATATTTGCAGGAGAACATCGCCGGCATGCAGACCGTGCAGTCGTTCAACCGCGAGGCGCGCAACATGGATGCGTTCAGCGCGATGAACGCGGACTACAAGGGCGCGCAGATCCAGACGATCATGGGGTTCGCGATGTTCTACCCCGTGCTGAATTTGATTCTCTATCTGACGCTGACCGGAGTTATCTGGTTCGGCGGCCGAGAAGTCATCGAGCAGACCGTGCTAGGCGGCGCGTCGTTGCAGTTCGCCAAACTGTTTCTCTTCGTCCAGTGCGTGAACATGCTTTTCACGCCGCTTCGCGTGCTGAGCGATAAATACAATGTTCTTCAATCCGCGATGGCTTCCTCGGCGCGGATTTTCCGGCTGCTCGATCATCAATCGGCGATCGTCGCCCCCGAAGATCCGGTTGCGCTGGAGGCTCTGCGCGATCGGATCAGGGTCGATCACGTCGATTTCGAATACGTCGCCGGGGAGCCGGTCCTGCGCGACGTCAGCTTCGAGATCGAGCGCGGCAAGACGGTCGCGGTCGTCGGCGCAACGGGCTCGGGCAAGACGACGCTGATTAACCTCTTGACCCGATTGTATGACGTCAGCGGAGGGAGGATCGAATTGGACGGCGTGGATATTCGCCGCTTTGAGCCACGCGAGCTGAGGCGACTCTTCGCGGTGGTTCAGCAGGAGGTCATTCTTTTCTCCGATACCGTTGCCGGAAACATCCGTTTCGCCGATCCGGACCTGAGCGACGAGGATATCTGGGAAATTCTGCGCCAGGTCCGCGCCGATGATTTCGTCCGGGCGTTGCCCGAGGGGATTGATTCGATGGTGGCCGAGCGCGGCGGGACGTTCTCGACCGGGCAAAAGCAGCTCCTTGCGTTCGCTCGCGCGCTGGCCGCCGATCCGCAGATATTGATCCTCGATGAAGCGACGGCCAACGTGGATACCGCGACCGAGCACAAGATCCAGGACGCCATCGATCGTCTGCTCGAAGGCCGCACGGCGCTTGTCATTGCGCACCGCATCTCG
>JAJFLK010000539.1 GCA_021772735.1 Candidatus Sumerlaeota bacterium
CGTAGGCCGGGCAACTGATGCGTCGTCATCGGCCATAGCCGATGTGCTCATACTCGCGGCCACCGCCGCCACCATACAAATCGCGAAAACCTTCTTTAAGTTTGCCATCACCCATAATTCCTTTCATGTGCGTCAAGCGCGGAAGGGCCCCGTTTTAATAGATAGGGCTCTTCGTCTCATCGGTTGAAGAATCAACAAACATGACGCGATTGTCATAAATTTTGGAGCTTCCGTCAAGCGATAATTTCCCTTCGGCACATTTTTGACCTTCACGAATTGCGGCCCAGTCCCTAAGCTCATGGCGGGTATATTAGGCTCTCATCATAATTTGTGCGATATGGATAGTTGATATCAATTGGCTTGTGACTCAAGATGAATCCCGCTCTGCTGTCCCAATGGCAATTCTGGATCGATGTCGGCGGCACTTTCACCGATTGCATCGGGCTGTCCCCGGCGGGCGAAATCCACCTGCGCAAGATCCTCAGCACGGGAGTGATCAAAGCCCGCGTTGGCCAGACTTTCGCGACGGACTCGTTCGATTCGCCCGGGCTCTCCGGATTCGGCGGCGGTTTTTTTACCGGTTACATGATTCGGTTCCTGGGGGATCAGGGTCAGACGAGCGGGGAGGCTCGAGTCGCCCAGTACGATACGGGGTCGGGCTCCTTCAGAATCGTATCTGACGCCGGCGGCATCGATGATGCATCCGCGCCCGGCCAGAGATTCTGCCCGAGCGCGCCGATGGCGTTCGAACTTAGCTCCGGCGAACCCGCGCCGATCCTCGGCATCCGCCTTATACTCGGATTGGGTTTGGACAAAGACCTTGGCGACGTCGACGTGCGGCTGGGCACGACTCGGGCGACGAACGCCCTGCTGGAGCGTCGCGGCGCGCCGACCGCGCTGATCACGACCGAAGGTTTCGGCGACATCCTGCGCATCGGAGACCAGGCTCGCCCTCGTCTATTCGATCTCAACATCCGCAAGCCTGAGGTCTTGTTTACAGCGGTCGCTGAGATTCCCGAGCGTATCGTCGCTGATGGATCGGTCGTCCGGCCGCTCGATGAGGGTGCGCTCGACCGCGAGCTTGAGCGCCTGCGCGGGCTCGGTGTTCGTTCTCTTGCCGTGTGTCTGATGAATTCGTATCGGAACCCGGCGCACGAGCATTTGATCTCCGAACGCGCCGCCATCCACGGGTTCGATCACGTTTCCATTTCCTCACGCGTCTCGCAGACGATTCGTATCGTTCCCCGCGCGACGACAACCGTCGTCGACTCCTACCTGAGCCCGGTCGTTCGGGATTACGTCGCGCGGATCGGCGCTGCGATTCGCGCCGGTAGTCTCCGGCTCATGACGAGCGCGGGCGGACTGGTCGCCGCAGACCGGGCACACGGCAAGGATCTCATCTTGAGCGGTCCTGCCGGAGGCGTCGTCGGCTTTGCGGGCGCGGCGCGAGCCGCCGGATTCGACCGCGCGATCGGATTCGACATGGGCGGCACGAGCACGGACGTCAGCCGTTTCGACGGCGAGTTCGTCTATGAGTATGAAGCGGACAAAGCAGGCGTTCGGATTGTCGCCCCGATGCTCGCGATCGAAACCGTCGCCTCGGGCGGCGGCTCGATTTGCGATTTCGACGCGCAGAAACTCATCGTCGGTCCGCGCAGCGCCGGTGCCGAACCGGGCCCGGCTTGTTACGGCCGTGGCGGTCCGCTCGCCGTGACCGACGTGAACCTCTATCTGGGCCGCCTCGTCCCGCGTTTCTTTCCCTTTGCGCTGGATCGCTCTGCCGTCGAGGGGCGTCTGGATGAGCTGCGAGCGCGGATAGAGGATTCTGCTGGACGTTCGATGACACGGGTAGAACTGGCCGAGGGGTTCGGCCGGATCGCGAACTCGGCAATGGCCGCGGCGATCAGGAAGATATCGGTCGCCCAGGGATACGACCTGCGCCAATACGCGCTCGTCTGCTTCGGCGGCGCGGCGGGTCAGCACGCCTGCGCCCTCGCGCGCGAGCTCGGCGTCGCCACGATTCTTGCGCATCCTTATGCCGGCGTGCTTTCGGCCTGGGGGATGGGCCTGGCTGATGTGCGGCGTTTCGCCGAGCAATCCGTCCTGGAGCCGCTTGATGAAGCGAGGCTCGTAGCGCTCGAGCTGCGTTTCGTCGAATTTGAGAACCGGCTCCGCGAAGAGGTCCGAGCCGAGGGGATTTCCGACTCTCGCATTGCCGAGCCGATCCGCCGTCTCGATCTGCGATACGTCGGCCAATCCTCCTCGATCACTGTTGCCCGACCGGAGAGGGGAACGTGGGCCGCGGCCTTCGAGGATCTTCATCGCCAACTCTTCGGCCACGCGTTCACTGATCGTGCCATTGAGATCGCGGCTGTTCGCGTTGAGGTTGTCGGCCGCATGGCCCGGCGCGAATCCCCCGATCGGGCCGAGATCGAGCGCATGCCCGAGGCGCGCGAACGCACGCCGGTCGTCTTCGGCGGTTTAGAGATCGACACGCCGTTGTTCGAACGGCGCGAACTGCGGGCGGGCGATCGTATCGAAGGGCCCGCCATCGTCATCGAAGAGACCGGGGCGATCGTTATCGAGCCCGGCTGGCGCGCCCACATGGCGGGGCGCGGCGATCTGGTCTTGACCGATGCCGGTGCGGACTCCTCTTGGGACGCGTCGGCGGGCGCAGATCAAAGAGCCACTGATTCAGATGCGGAAAATGAAAAGGCTGATTCGCCCTCTGCCGCGCCACCCGATCCGATCCTGCTAGAAATATTCAACAATCAGTTTGCCGCCATTGCCGCGCGGATGGGTGTCACGCTGCGGCGTACCGCGCTCTCGGTCAATGTCAAGGAGCGCCTCGATTTCTCGTGCGCGCTATTCACGCCCCAAGGTGATCTCGTCGCGAATGCGCCGCATGTCCCGGTCCATCTTGGCGCTATGAGCGAATGCGTCCGGTGCATTATCCGCGACGTGCCGGACCTCGCGCCGGGCGACGTCATCGCAACCAACGATCCGATGCGCGGCGGTTCGCACCTGCCCGATGTCACGGTTGTCACGCCGGTTTTTGGAGAGCCGCACGCGTCGAGCGAGACCGGAGAAATGGGGAGTGGCGGCGAGCCGGACGAGATTCTTTTCTTCACCGCGAGTCGGGCGCACCACGCCGAGATCGGTGGCATCCGCCCCGGTTCCATGCCGCCCGATTCGACCAACCTCGCCGAGGAAGGCGTGTTGATCCGCAATTTCAAGGTCGTCGGGCGAGGCATGCCGCGGATGCCCGCGCTGCGCGAGCTGCTCGAATCCGGCCCCTGGCCCTCGCGTGCGCCCGAGGAGAACCTCGCGGATATCAGCGCGCAGATTGCGGCCAATCAATCCGGCGCGCAAAGCCTTCTCGCGCTGGTCCGCGAGCACAGCGCCTCGGTCGTCCACGCATACATGCGCCACATTCAAGATGCAGCCGAGAGCAAGACCCGCGCTGCGCTCATGCGTCTCAAAGATGGCGATTACAAGTTCGAGGACACGCTCGATAGCGGCGCGGCGATTCGCGTGACGATCACCAAATTGGGAGCGAGCGCCCAATTTGATTTCACCGGCACATCGCCCGTTGTCTCCGATAACCACAACGCCAATCTCGCCATCGTCAAGGCGGCCGTGATCTACTGCCTTCGCCTGCTCATCGACGAGGACATCCCGCTCAATGATGGGGTTCTGGCCGCAGTTGAGCTGGTCGTTCCCGAGGGGATGCTCAACCCGCCATCACCCGAAGACCCGCGCGATTGCTGCGCCGTCGTCGGCGGCAACGTCGAGACCTCCCAGCGCATCGTCGATGTGATCCTTGGCGCACTCGGGCTCGCGGCCGCCAGCCAGGGGACAATGAACAATCTGACGTTCGGCGACGAGACGTTCGGATACTACGAAACCATCTGCGGCGGGGCGGGCGCGGGCCCGGGTTTCGCTGGAGCCGACGCGGTCCACACGCACATGACCAACACACGCCTGACCGATCCCGAAGTGCTCGAATCGCGCTACCCCGTTCGGCTGCGCCGTTTTGCAATCCGCCGTGACTCGGGCGGCGCGGGCTGTTTCAAGGGCGGCGATGGCGTCATTCGTGAAATCGAGTTCCTCGCTCCACTCGATGTTTCAATCTTGAGCAATCGCCGGACGACGCAGCCTTTCGGCCTGGCGGGCGGCGGGCCGGGAGCGGCTGGCATCAACGCGGTCATCAGGCGGGCGGGGGAGGGGAACTCACAGGTAGAAGAAGATTCTCAGCGCGAAGATCTTGGCAACCGGGCGACGCTTAGGATGCAGGCCGGCGATGTCCTTATCATCGAAACCCCCGGCGGCGGCGGCTCCGGAGAAGGTAAAAGGAAAAAGGCAAAAGCCAAAAGGGAATAGGGTCGAAGGACGAACGGGAAGCTTCAGCTTCCGAGTTTTCTGGAATTCATTCGCTGAAGAACTCTTTGACGAAGTCATCGCTTGGGTTATCGCGGATCTCTTCGGGTGAGCCGACCTGCGCCAGGCGTCCGGCGTTCATCACAGCCATGCGGTCCGAGATTGCCTCGGCTTCCTCGCGGTCGTGTGTGACGTAAAGCATCGTCATCCCAAGCGTGCGTTGGATCTCGCGGATCTCCGTTCGCATGCTCTTTCGCAGTTTCGCATCCAGATTGCTCAGAGGTTCGTCGAGCAGCAAGACGTCGGGCTCCATGATGAGCCCGCGCGCCAGGGCCACGCGCTGCTGCTGCCCGCCCGAGAGCTGGTGGGGCCACTTGCCTTCCTGGCCCTTGAGCTGCACGAGGCCGAGCACATGTTCGAGACGTTCGAGTCGTGTGGCCTTGTCTATCTTTTGAATTCGAAGCGGGTAGTCGATATTGCGAGCGACGTTCATGTGCGGCCAGACGGCGTAGGATTGAAACACCATACCGACGCTGCGTTTCACAGGCGGCACGTGCAGGCCCGCTCCGGCTTCGTCGACCGTTGCCTCACCCAGCTCGATTCGCCCGCCCGTC